>NZ_JBFRVM010000052.1:0-27183 GCF_041475145.1 Vibrio sp. 10N.222.49.A3 | reverse complement strand
TCGTATCTCGTATCTCGTAGAAGCATAAAAAAGCCCCAACACGAATGTCGAGGCTCAAAGTATCTTTATCTATGTTGTAACTGGACGTCCCTAGCTCACTGCTCTTCGTTGTTTTCAGCAAACTTAGATGGCGACATGCCAAAGTGATGTTTAAACCTTTGACTGAAATAGGAAGGGTCATTGAAACCAGAATCAAACGCGACGTCTGAAATCCTCTCTCCCGCAAGTAACCGCTCGCACGCATGCTCTAAACGCACTTCATTCAAATGCTCTTTAAAGGTCTTGTTATAAGCCGATTTAAAACGTCTCTGTAAACTTCTCTCTGACATGAACAAGTACTTAGCAGCATTTGCCGTACTGAACTCTGCATCGGCGTAGTTTTCACTCACAAGCTGCGACACTCTGTTTTTCCACTCTTGCTCAGCACTTAACCTTTGTTGCTCCGTCGCTGAAACTGTAAGTTTAATGGTCTCAATCTGTTCAATTGTACTAGCTTCCAAATTATCTAACACTTGATATTCAATCGGCCACGAAAGCTGCACCTTATTTTGAGAGTCCGAGACAAAAGCATTCAGTTCACCACCGCTCTGGTTCATCAATAATGGCAACTTTTCGATGTTTAGGTCGGTCGATTTTCCAGTATTGTCATTAATGCTTGAAGTCAATTTTGGGAAAGGCATTCCATGGTCTCGAATCGTCACAACAAGGTGCTCTTTAACCTCTTCAACCAATACCACCATACTCTGTGACTTAAAATTTCTCTTAATGATGCTAGCGACTAGACTGTTGAAAATAATATCAAGGTTAAAATACAGCAAGGAGACGTGTCGTTGTTTAGTGTCAACTTTAATATCCAGTTCAATACCGGCTTTGGCTAAATCGTCCTGCCAAGCTTTGAGTACAGCTTCTAAGATTAAAATTATATCGTAACAAACCTTTCCCTTCCCTTGTGGCGTGTTACTCAACTGAGCCAAGCCATTTTTCAATGTCAATATTGGCGACTTACCTTGTTCATCATGCCAATTTGGGATCATAGCTGCGATATGATTAACTTCAGAAGAGAGTTCATTAGCAGTATGTGTGACAAGAGCACTCTTAACTGACAACTGTTTTTTAAGCTGTTGATTAGTCGTTAGTAGTATTCGGCTTTGATGCCTCAGTTGATCTGTCTTTAATGCAACTTGCGCCTTTAAGTGCCTGTTGGCGAAAGTGACGTAACGCGATCGCCAAAAAACCAAAGCAGTCACTACACAGATAAGTAATACAAGAGAGCTTGCTGCTGCCCAATTACTCAGATACCAAGGTTCCGCAATAGAAAAGCTTTGGTTCGTTGACGTAAAGCGATAATGGGAGTCCTTAACGGGTTTCACTTCCAACGTATAGTCCCCAGGAAGAAGGTGATCGAGTGTTAGTAACCCCCCTTCAAACTCACTCCAAGGTTCATTGTCGCTTAGTCGATACTCCATTGCAGGTGTGTATGTCGCTGGTAAAATTCCAATCTTAAAACCGATTGATGAGCCATAAGGAATTTCATCTAAATCAGCTGTCTTGCCACCAAGTGATACTATCTGATGGTCGACACTTATCTTGCTTAGCAATGCACGGCTATGAGGTGTTGTTGATACCAATAGCTCATTAGCTAACGCACTCACCACGCCATATCTTGAGCCAAAGATAAGCCTAGTAGACTGGCTACCTGAGCTGTAAAACAGAGCACACGCACCTGCAGCCAATTCATTGGTGATCAAGCCAAATGGTGAGCCGATATGTTTATGCAGTTGCCCATCCAATCCGTAATAGCTAATACCTTTCGAAGAGCCTAACCACATCCCATTATCATCGCTAATTAAACATTTAGGACTGATATTTTCCTCAACAAGAGTGACCTCTTGAATAATAGAACTGTTATTAGAGATTCGATACACACCATAGCTACTCGCAAACCACTGGGATCCATCTTTCGCTTTTTCAATATCGACCACTTTGCCAAGCCGCTCGCTTGAACGACTAAAGCTAATTCTCTCATCAAGAAAAGAGTAGAATCCGTGATCAGTACCAACATAAATACGACCTTGTAAACCTATATTGAGAGCGGTGATCTTTGCTGGCAAAAATTTATCGACTAACCAGTCGGTACCATAACTTGTCAACTTATTGGTTTCGATAGATAACGAATAAAGGTTTTGTCCCGAGGTCATCCAAAGCATGTTATTCGCTTCAAGTGCAAAGTTTTCAACGGGTACACCTTCAATCGCTCTTGGTAGATCGACCTTTTCAGCCTCTAACGTATCAGTGTTGAAACTAATAATACCTTCTGCAGTCGCCAACCAAATTGAAGAACCAAAGAACTCAAAGTCCTGTACTGGGTTAGAGTAAACACGAACGGGGTTATCTTCACTTTGAGAATCAACCAAATAGAGACCTCTGGAAGAAGCAACCCAAGACAGTTGATCGCGAACAAGCTGTACTTTGTTTATCACCACACTACTCGAGTGCATCCCCATTCCCGTTAATGGCGTTCTTGAGAATGTCCTGCTGAACAGTGAAAAGTATCGAATTCCGTTATTGGTCGCGACCCACATTCCACCAGCATGGTCGTTAATTAACGAATATATTTTTTCACCCGGTAACGAAAAGTCTTGATTATCGGCTTGTTCAAATCGTGTAATTTGCCCCGTAATAAAGTTGTAGCTGATAAGACCATGCTCAGTCCCAATCCAGTATTGATCGGTTGTTTCAGCGAGAGAAAGAACATGCGAACCACGCACCCACCTTTCTTTCTTAGGATTTGCAAGATCTATAATCACTGCACCATTCAATGTACCAATGACTAACTCACGTCTTGCCATCGAAAAATACAGCGTCTCTATATGATTTTTTTCTGATGCACCGATATGAGTAAATTCTTGGCTATCAGAAAGGTACACTCCGGAGCTGGTCGCAAGCACCCATTTTGACAGCACCCGCTCAGCATCGTTAATCGTAATATCGCTGCTATTGTTATGCCGATACAATTTTAGAAGCGAGTAAGTGCTAAATTCTAAAGATTGAGTATTGTACGTATAGAAATTACTGCCATCTGTAACCCAAATATAATCACCGGAAGCACCGATATTCGCGATCTCAGCCCCCGGGCTTAGACTAAATGCAAGTGCATTGCCGATTCCTGGGCTATGTCGGTACACCTCATTATCAAAGAAAGTCCAAAACTCATCGTTAAGAAACGCGACTTTCTCTGAAGAAAATTGCAAAAGGCTACCTTTTCGAGGGAATAGGGTTCTGCCATCATAAAAAAGTATTTTTCCATGCACATCATGAACCCAGAGTCCGCCACCTTCACCTAAGTACAGATTTTTTGCCGCAAGGAAGTTCCCTTGTGCTTGAACGGGCAAAGGGTAGAAAACGGAGGGTGATGTATTTACCGCAAGAACGCTAAATGAAATGCTCATTAAGATGAACATTTTGAAAATAATTCGATACAACTTTTAATCCTGAACAGCAACAACACATGAAATATTGGTTCTCACAGCGCTTGTTGCTGATTAACCAAAAAGTGAGTTTTTTTGTGCTTATTATTATCTTTCTATTTTAGCTGAAATTGACAAAGGAGAAAGGAGGTTTGATATTTGTTGGAAGGTTTTATCTTAGCGGTCACGAAAATGCCGCAAAAAGCGGCATGATTCATCAATTAACGAGAGCAAAGTGTCGTAAAGAATACTCAATATTGATTACATTCCACTTAAGCAACTTGTGTAACTATCTGTAAGCTGCTGAAGAAAATCAAAATAGCTTCCACTCTTCACTTCAACCTGCGAACCGACAGGATCAAGTTGCCCTTGTTTAGCGTTACTTCCACGAGTCACCGATTCAATCACCGCTGGTGTAAATTGAGGCTCTGAAAATACGCATTGAACATTTTCACGCACCAAAGTCTTCTTGATAGCTATCAGACTTTTTGCGCCAGGTTTACGCTCAGGGCTAACCGTAAAGTGACCTAGATTATTCAACTTAAATTCTTGTTCGAAGTAGCCATACGCGTCATGGAATACGTAGTAGCCTTTGTCTTTCACTGGCGCGAGTTGTTCATGAATCGCCTGCTGTTTCTCTTTCAAAGCAATCAAGAATGAATCTAGATTCTCTTGATACGCCATGGCGTTATCAGAGTCTGACTCAATTAGCTTAGCTGAGATATACTTTGCCGCGACCTCGACTTGATCGATACCCAACCAAAAATGCGGGTCATGACTACCATGGTTGTGCCCTTCATGAGCATCGTGGTCTTCATGTCCAAACTCTCTCAAGTTAATCCCCGGAATCTCACTGATCTTGATAACGTTTTCTTTAGAACCAATCACCTTGGTCAAAAAAGCTTCTAGGTCAGGGCCAAACCAGATCACCATATCGGCACTATGAACTTTTTTGACATCCGATGGCTTAAGCGCATAATCGTGCGGCGAAGCATTGCTGTTCATCAACACATCAGGTTCACTAACGCCCTGCGTTAATTCTGTCACAATCATTTGAATTGGTTTGAAGCTTGTTAGAATAGTATTGGCACTTGCAACACTTGGCGCTAAAAGCAAAGTAGCAAGTATAAAAGATGAACGTGACATAATTCCTCGTTAATAGAAAAGTAGCTTAGGCTTGAGGTAAATGTTACATTATAACATTAGCGAATTGCAAATGAGTTCTATTCATGGATAATTTAATCCAACTAGATTCTGTGAGCGTCGAATTTGACGGTCGAAAAGTTCTAGATAACATCTCTCTAAATTTAGAGCGCGGCAGAATCACCACCCTGATTGGGCCAAACGGTGCAGGAAAGTCGACATTAGTAAAAGTGGTATTAGGTTTACAGACCAAATTTTCAGGCACAATAACAAAAGCTAAAAAACTGAAAATTGGCTATGTACCACAAAAATTAAAGCTCAATGATTCACTACCGCTCAATGTAGAACGTTTTCTAAAGCTCACTGGTAAGTTCAGTCAGCAAGAGATCCTTGAAGCATTGAAGCTCGTTGGTGCTGAACATCTACAAAAGAGCAACATGCACCAACTATCTGGCGGTGAAAACCAACGTGTGCTAATTGCTCGTTCATTGCTAAGAAGACCCGATCTACTGGTTCTTGATGAACCCGCACAAGGTGTTGATGTACAAGGCCAAATAGACCTGTACGACCTGATCGATACCATTCGCCACCGTTTTGGTTGTGCCGTATTTATGGTTTCACACGATCTGCATTTAGTGATGGCAAAAACAGACGATGTTATCTGTTTGCATCACCATATCTGCTGTTCAGGCGCACCGGCAGACATCAAACACCACCCCTCTTATATCGCACTTTTTGGCACCGCGACCCAAGAGACCTTAGCCTTTTATCACCACCAACACGAACATCACCATCATGATCTCGCAGGACAGCCTGTCGAAGGCGACGTGCATGAATGTTCAAACCATAAACACGGACACCACTAATGCTTGAGTTTCTTCTTCCCTCTATTTTAGCTGGCTTGGGCATTGCTCTAATCGCGGGGCCACTAGGTTCATTCGTGGTGTGGCGCAAGATGGCTTACTTTGGTGACACGCTTGCTCACGCTTCTTTGATGGGCTTAGCACTTGGCTTTCTGTTCAACATTAACTTGTATTTCGCGCTGCTGATTTGTTGTTTGATGCTAGCTGTGTTGCTAGTGACTTTACAAAAACAAAAGCTGGTCGCGACCGATACCCTACTCGGTATTTTGGCGCACAGCGCTCTGTCTTTGGGTCTTGTCGCCGTGAGTTTCTTAGATAACGTTCGTGTTGACCTAATGAGCTACCTATTTGGTGACTTGCTTGCAGTGTCTCCGACAGATTTGGTATTCATCTATGCGGGTGCTGCCGTGATTGGAGTGGTACTTGCTATTTTTTGGCGACCACTATTGTCGACGACCGTTAACGAAGATCTCGCAGCGGTTGATGGCATCAACATTGATTTAATGCGTCTTATTTTGATGCTATTGGTTGGGATCGTGATTGCGGTAGGTATGAAGTTTGTTGGTGCGTTAATCATGACCTCACTACTTATCATTCCGGCAGCAACGGCAAGAAAATTCGCCAATACACCCGAACAAATGGCATTCCTTGCATCGGTAATTGGTTCTATCGCTGTGTTCGGAGGATTGAGCTTGTCTTGGTTCTATGACACACCGGCCGGCCCTTCTGTTGTTATCAGTGCTGCGGCAATGTTTATGTTATCTCAAATGGTTAGAAGCCGAGCTTAACACTTATCAGTACGATCTCGTATCTCGTATCATTGAAAACATACAAAAAAGGCTTGGTCAGTGACCAAGCCTTTTTAATATCATTCAGTTAACTTCTATCTCATCGATAAAAGCCTGCTGATTACCAACCCGTGATTTCACGTAGGCCTTTACCGATGTCAGCAAGAGACTTAACAGTCTTAACGCCTGCTGCTTCCAGTGCTGCGAATTTATCTTCAGCAGTACCTTTACCGCCAGAGATGATTGCGCCTGCGTGGCCCATACGTTTACCCGGAGGAGCAGTAACACCAGCGATGTAAGATACAACTGGCTTAGTTACGTTTGCTTTGATGAACTCAGCCGCTTCTTCTTCCGCAGTACCACCGATCTCACCAATCATTACGATTGCTTCAGTCTCTGGGTCTTCTTGGAAAAGTTTTAGGATATCAATGAAGTTTGAACCTGGAATAGGGTCACCACCGATACCAACACATGTAGACTGACCAAAGCCTTCATCTGTTGTTTGTTTAACTGCTTCGTACGTCAGAGTTCCTGAACGAGATACGATACCTACTTTACCCTTCTTGTGGATATGGCCAGGCATGATACCAATCTTACACTCGTCTGGAGTGATAAGACCTGGACAGTTAGGACCGATCATGCGAACGCCAGTTTCTTCTAGCTTCACTTTAACGTCGATCATGTCTGTAGTAGGGATACCTTCAGTGATCGTTACGATCAGTTCGATACCTGCATCAATCGCTTCTAGGATTGCATCTTTACAGAAAGGTGCTGGTACGTAGATAACTGTTGCTGTTGCGCCAGTCACTTCTACTGCTTCACGTACTGTGTTGAATACTGGAAGGCCTAGGTGAGTTTGACCACCTTTACCAGGTGAAACACCACCAACCATTTGCGTACCGTATGCGATAGCTTGGTCTGAGTGGAATGTACCTTGACCGCCAGTGAAACCCTGACAGATTACTTTAGTGTCTTTGTTAATTAATACAGACATTATTTAGCCTCCGCAGCAGCAACAACTTTCTGAGCAGCATCTGTTAGAGATACAGCAGCAATGATATCAACATCAGAATTAGCAAGTACTTCACGACCTAGGTCTGCGTTTGTACCTTCTAGACGAACAACTACAGGAACTGTTACGCCAACTTCTTTAACTGCACCAATAATACCTTCAGCGATCATGTCACAACGAACGATGCCACCGAAAATGTTTACGAGTACTGCTTTAACATTGTCATCAGAAAGGATGATCTTAAATGCTTCAGCTACACGTTCTTTTGTCGCGCCGCCGCCTACATCAAGGAAGTTTGCTGGCTTGCCGCCGTGTAGGTTTACGATATCCATCGTACCCATCGCAAGGCCTGCACCGTTAACCATACAGCCAACGTTGCCATCTAGTGCTACGTAGTTCAGTTCCCACTGTGCTGCGTGTGCTTCGCGCTCATCTTCTTGAGATGGATCGTGCATTTCACGAAGTTTTGGCTGACGGTACATCGCGTTTGAGTCGATGTTGATCTTACCGTCTAGACAAAGCAG
Source organism: Vibrio sp. 10N.222.49.A3 (assembly GCF_041475145.1). NCBI lineage: Bacteria > Pseudomonadati > Pseudomonadota > Gammaproteobacteria > Vibrionales > Vibrionaceae > Vibrio > Vibrio sp. 10N.222.49.A3. The sequence continues at coordinate 19,386 of NZ_JBFRVM010000052.1, read as the reverse complement.
GTTGCCTTCGCCAGTAATGACAAGCGGGTTGATTTCTAGTAGAGCTAGGTCGTACTGAGAGAACATTTGGCCAAGACCCATGAAGATCTTAACGAACTGTTTGATTTGATCGCCAACTAGACCAAGTTTGAACGCAAGTTCGCGGCCTTGGTAAGCTTGAGGGCCCACTAGAGGATCGATCGCTGATTGGTGAATCAACTCTGGAGTTTCTTCAGCGATTTTCTCAATGTCCACACCGCCTTCAGTTGACGCCATGAATACAATTTTGCGCGTTGCACGGTCAACAACAGCACCTAGGTAAAGCTCGTTAGCAATGTTCGATGCTTCTTCAACTAGGATCTTTGTTACAGGCTGACCATTAGCGTCTGTTTGGTAAGTTACTAGGTTTTTACCTAGCCACTTTTGTGCAAACTCTTTAACGCCTTCTTTGGTGTCATGTAGCTCTACGCCGCCCGCTTTACCGCGGCCACCAGCGTGTACTTGACACTTTACGACTTTCTTGGCTGTACTGATACGACCTGCAGCTTCGAAAGCTTCTTGTGCAGTATCACATGCGAAACCTTCTGGTACAGGCAAACCGAATTCTGCAAACAGCTGTTTGGCTTGGTATTCATGCAAATTCATTTTGATATTCCGTTTATTTTCCCTTAAGGGATTATTATTTCCATAACGACACAGTTTCCTGTGTTACGTCTGTAGGGTCTTCTCAAATAAACTGCTGTCCATTTTCTAATGGCTTTACAGTTCAATTGAAGGCCAGACGTTGAGCAGCCTAGCCTTTGAAACTTTTTACGTCTAGCTAACGGGGTTAACTAGACGTTTTAGCGATACTAAACGTCTAATAGCAGACGTGCAGGATCTTCTAGAAGCTCTTTGATGGTCACTAGGAAGCCAACTGATTCACGGCCATCGATTAGACGGTGGTCGTAAGAAAGCGCTAGGTACATCATTGGTAGAATCTCTACCTTGCCATCAACAGCCATTGGACGGTCTTGGATTTTGTGCATACCCAAAATTGCCGCTTGAGGCGGGTTGATGATTGGGGTAGACATTAGAGAACCAAATACACCACCGTTTGTGATAGTGAAGTTACCGCCCATCAGTTCATCAACCGTTAGCTTGCCGTCACGGCCTTTGATTGCTAGCTCTTTGATGCCTTTTTCGATATCAGCGAAACCTAGTGTGTCACAGTCTTTCAGTACTGGAGTTACTAGACCACGTGGCGTTGATACTGCCATGCTGATGTCGAAGTAGTTGTGGTAAACGATATCTGTACCATCGATAGAAGCGTTGACTTCTGGGAAACGCTTCAGTGCTTCTGTTACTGCTTTCACGTAGAAAGACATGAAACCAAGACGCGTATCGTGACGCTTCTCGAATTGGTCTTTGTACTGCTTACGAAGATCCATGATTGGCTTCATGTTCACTTCGTTGAAAGTAGTCAGCATCGCTGTGCTGTTCTTCGCTTCTAGAAGACGGTTTGCAACTGTCTTACGTAGGCGAGTCATAGGCACGCGTTTTTGGCTACGAGCCGCTGCTGGCGCTTCAACTGCTGGTGCAGATGCTGCTGCCGGAGCCGCTTTCGCTGCTGCTAGGTGTGCATCGATGTCTTCACGAGTAATACGACCACCAACACCAGTGCCTTTAACGTCAGCTGGTTGTAGGTTGTGTTCAGCAAGAAGACGACGAACAGCAGGGCTTAGTGCGTCGTTGCTTTCTTCTGTCAGTGCCGCTTTGTGGCGTTTATCAGGAGAAGCTTCTGTATCTTCAGTCGTGTCTTTCGTTGGTTCACCAGCGACAGCACCAGGCTTAATTTTAGCCAGAAGCTGCTTAGAAAGTACCGTAGCACCCTCTTCTTCGATGATAGCTTCCAGAACACCCGCTTCAGGAGCCGGTACTTCTAGAACTACTTTATCTGTTTCGATGTCTACAATGACTTCATCACGTGCAACGGCTTCGCCTGGTTTTTTGTGCCAAGTCGCTACTGTTGCATCAGCCACAGATTCAGGTAAATCTGGAACCAGAATTTCAATTGTCATGTGCGTATTTTCCTTTTACTTCTAGTTCTTAAGTAGGGTCAAAGCGTCGTCAACTAACGCCTTTTGTTGTTTCAAGTGTACCGACATATAGCCAACAGCTGGTGATGCTGATGCAGGACGACCTGCGTATTGAATATCAGCACCTACTGGGATAGCAGCTCGGAAATTATGTTGGCTACTGTACCAAGCACCTTGGTTTTGTGGCTCTTCTTGACACCAAACGTAATCGACTACATTTGTGTATTGTGCGATTGCAGCTCTCACGTCCTCATAAGGGAACGGGTAAAGTTGCTCAATACGCACAATAGCGACATCGTCTTGCTCGTTCTTACGTCTTTGGTCAAGCAGGTCAAAGTAAACCTTACCTGAACAGAACACGACGCGTTTTACGTTCTCAGGAGCCAGATCATCAATTTCTGCGATAGCTGGTTGGAACGTGCCTTCTGCCAAATCTTCAAGAGAAGATGTACACAGAGGGTGACGAAGCAATGACTTAGGTGACATTACAATCAGTGGACGACGCATTGGTCGAACAACCTGACGGCGAATCATGTGGTAAACCTGAGCTGGTGTTGAAGGAACAACAACCTGCATGTTTTGTTCAGCACATAACTGAAGGTAACGCTCAAGACGCGCAGAAGAGTGCTCTGGGCCTTGGCCTTCATAACCGTGAGGAAGCAACATAGTTAGACCACATAGACGTGCCCACTTTTGCTCACCTGATGAAATGAATTGGTCGATAACAACTTGTGCACCGTTTGCAAAATCACCAAATTGAGCTTCCCAAAGGGTGAGACCGCTTGGCTCTGCTGTCGCATAACCATACTCAAATGCCAGTACCGCTTCTTCAGATAACACAGAGTCAAACACTTGGAATGGCCCTTGTTTATCATGAATGTTCGCAAGAGGAACATACGTGCTTGCATCTGATTGATTGTGCAGTACTGAGTGACGGTGGAAGAACGTACCACGACCTGAATCTTGGCCAGAGATACGAATACGCTTACCGTCGTCAACAAGTGTTGCGTAAGCCAGAGTTTCAGCCATACCCCAATCGACTTGTTTCTCACCATTCACCATGGCAGTTCGATCGTTGTACAGTTTATTTACTCGGCTTTGTAGCTTGTGGCTGTCTGGGTATTGGCAAAGTTTAGTACCAAGCTCTTTCAGGCGCTCGATATCAATCTTATTGTCCCACTCGATGTTCCAGTCGTGACCTAGGTAAGGAGACCAGTCCACAGAGTGAAGTGCCATTGGGCGCCACTCTTTAACCACAACTTCACCGTGATCAAGTGCATCACGATATTCGTTAACTAGCTGAGTTGCTGTATCAATACCAAACTCTCCACGCTCCATTAGCACGTCAGCGTAAAGCTTACGTGGTGTTGGATGCTTCTTGATTTTTTGGTACATCAAAGGCTGTGTTGCATTCGGCTCATCGGCTTCGTTGTGACCGTGGCGACGGTAACAAACCAAATCAATAACAACATCACGCTTGAAGGTATTACGGTAATCCAATGCAAGACGCGCTACGAACGCAACCGCTTCTGGATCATCAGAATTAACGTGGAAAATCGGAGCCTGAACCATCTTAGCGATATCTGTACAGTACATCGTAGAACGTGTATCGCGAGGGTTAGACGTCGTAAAACCAACTTGGTTGTTTACAACGATACGAACCGTACCACCGACACAGAAACCACGCGCTTGAGACATGTTAAACGTCTCTTGCACTACACCCTGACCAGCGATAGCTGAATCACCGTGGATAGTAATTGGAAGTACACGGCTGCCATCTTTATCGTCTAGACGATCTTGTCGAGCACGTACTGAACCGATAACTACCGGGTTTACGATTTCTAAGTGAGATGGGTTAAATGCAAGTGCTAAGTGAACGTTACCGCCTGGGGTTGCGAAATCCGCAGAGAAACCTTGGTGGTATTTCACATCACCAGTACCCCATGAATCATCGCTGTGCTTACCCGCAAATTCGTCAAACAGATCTTGTGGCTTTTTACCAAGCACATTGACCAGCATGTTTAGACGACCACGGTGAGCCATACCAACAACAACTTCACGCATGCCTTGTCCACCTGCATGACGAATGATTTCTTTCGTCATTGGGATAAGAGCATCACCACCTTCCAAAGAGAAGCGTTTTGCACCAGGGAATTTCGCACCAAGATAGCGCTCAAGACCTTCAGCAGCCGTTAGCTCTTCTAGGAAAGCTTGCTTTTCTTCTTTATTGAAAGACGGTTGACCAGATACAGACTCTAAACGTTGTTGGATCCAACGCTTTTGTTCTGTATTAGTCATGTGCATGTATTCAGCACCAATCGAACCACAATACGTTTGCTTTAGAGATTTGTAGAGATCTTTAAGCACCATCGTCTCTTGGCCAATGGCGTAAGAGCCGACGTTAAACGTCTCGTTGAGGTCTTCTTCGGTAAGAGTGTGGAAAGAAGGATCCAGTTCAGCGACTGTATCTCTTTCCCATAAACCTAGGGGGTCTAGATTTGCTGATTGATGCCCTCGAAATCGATAGGCATTAATAAGTTGCAGAACCTTTACTTGTTTCGCATCGACATCTGGATCACTAACTTGGACACTGTAATGCTTTGTTTCTTGAGCGAGTCGACGGAAGTATTCACGAACACGAGAGTGTGGTTGTTCCACCGCTTCTGAAGCTTGCACAGGCAGTTCTTCAAAAACGCTTCTCCATTCGTCACTTACCGAATCGGGGTCACTAAGATACAGTTCATAGAGTTCTTCTACGTACGTTGCATTGGCGCCAGCCAAGTGTGAAGACTCGAGCCATGCCTTCATCACGCCGTTGTGCATATTTTCCCTTAACCAGTAGTTTTCACGTTTGCTGCGGTCTATGCCGAGCTATTAAAAGGCCGCCCCAAAACTTCTAGGGCGGCAATTTTTATATAACTTAAACCGAACGATTCACTAGCATGGTCTTAATGTGACCAATCGCTTTCGTCGGATTTAATCCCTTAGGACAAACACTTACACAATTCATGATGCCATGGCAACGAAAAACGCTAAATGCATCATCAAGATCGGACAGACGTTCGTCTGTCGCCGTATCTCGGCTATCTATTAGCCAACGGTATGCTGCAAGTAGGCCAGCTGGTCCGATGAACTTATCTGGATTCCACCAGAATGATGGGCATGAAGTCGTACAACATGCACACATAATACATTCATACAAACCATCTAAATGAGCACGCTCATCAGGGCTTTGTAGGTTTTCACGAGCCGGTGGCACATTGCCATCAGACACTAAGAACGGCTTAACTTTTTCGTAGTTATCGTAGAACTGAGTCATGTCTACGATTAAATCACGCACGACAGGCAAACCTGGAAGTGGGCGAATTACGATTTTATCTTGGCCAGAAAGTGCAGACAGAGGCGTGATACACGCCAATCCGTTTTTACCATTCATGTTCAAACCATCAGAACCACATACACCTTCACGGCATGAGCGACGGAATGAAATCGTTGGATCTTGCTCTTTCAAAAGAATAAGCGCGTCCAAAAGCATCATGTCAGAACCTTCTTCCACCTCTAGGGTGTACTCTTTCATGTAAGGTTTCTGGTCCACATCTGGGTTGTAACGGTATAAAGAGAAATTCAGTTTCATGGTCATATCTCCTTAGTACGTACGTGCTTTCGGCGGGAATGCTTCACGATGGATAGGCTCCATGTTCACGCCACGCTTAGTCATACTTTCTGATTCAGGGTTGTAAAGTGAGTGGCATAGCCATTGCTCATCATCACGATCTGGGAAGTCAAAACGAGCATGCGCTCCACGACTCTCTGTACGGAAGTTTGCTGCTACCGCGGTTGCAAATGCCGTTTCCATCAAGTTTTCAAGCTCTAAACACTCAATACGTTGCGTGTTGAACTCAGTCGACTTATCTGAAAGGTGTGCATTTTTAAGACGCTCACGAATCACTTTCAGCTCTTCTAAGCCGTCAGCCATCGCTTTGCCTTCACGGAATACAGAGAAGTTGTTCTGCATACATTGCTGGAGATCTTTACGAATTACCGCAGGATCTTCACCGTCAGTACTGTTTTCCCAACGATTATAACGCTCTAGTGAACGTTCAATGTCGGCTTCAGTTGCAGGTTTTGCTTCAGCTTGCTTGTTCAAAGTCTCACCAAGGTGAAGACCTGTCGCACGACCGAATACAACCAAATCAAGTAGCGAGTTGCCACCTAGACGGTTTGCACCGTGTACTGATACTGAAGCGATTTCGCCACAAGCGAATAGACCTTGAATTTCAACGTCTGTACCGTCTTCAGTTTGTTTGATTGCTTGACCAGAAACCTGCGTTGGAACACCGCCCATCATGTAGTGACACGTTGGGATTACAGGAATTGGTTCTTTAACAGGATCAACGTGAGCGAAGGTACGAGAAAGCTCACATACACCCGGTAGACGAGATTCAAGCGTCTCTTTACCTAGGTGATCAAGTTTCAGCTTGATGTGTGGACCCCATGGACCATCACAACCACGACCTTCACGAATCTCAACCATCATCGAACGAGCTACAACATCACGACCTGCTAAATCTTTAGCATTCGGAGCATAACGTTCCATGAAGCGCTCGCCGTCTTTATTGAGAAGGTAACCACCTTCACCACGACAACCTTCTGTTACCAAAACACCTGCGCCAGCGATACCCGTTGGGTGGAACTGCCACATTTCGATGTCTTGCATTGGAACGCCTGCACGAATCGCCATACCAACACCGTCACCAGTATTGATGTGTGCGTTGGTTGTAGAAGCGTAGATACGACCAGCACCACCGGTAGCAAGGATTGTTGCCTTCGCTTTGAAGTAGCAAACCTCACCCGTCTCCATACAAAGCGCGGTAGTACCTAAGATTGCACCATCTTCGTTTTTAACAAGATCCAGTGCATACCACTCAGAGAAAACCGTCGTTTTATGTTTAATGTTTTGTTGGTAAAGCGTGTGTAGCAGTGCGTGACCAGTACGGTCGGCTGCAGCTGCGGTACGAGCCGCTTGCTCACCACCAAAATTCTTAGATTGGCCACCAAACGGACGTTGGTAAATACTGCCGTTATCAAAACGAGAAAATGGAAGACCCATTTTTTCTAATTCGATAACCGACTCAGGGCCATTTTTACACATGTATTCGATAGCATCTTGATCGCCGATGTAATCGGAACCTTTTACCGTATCGTACATGTGTTGTTCCCAGTGATCTTCATGCGCATTACCAAGAGCAACGGTGATACCACCTTGCGCAGATACAGTATGAGAACGAGTTGGGAAAACTTTAGAAAGCAACGCACAAGATAGGCCTTGCTCAGAAATTTGTAGCGCGGCGCGCATACCAGCACCACCAGCGCCAATTACTACAGCATCAAACTCACGAACAGGAATAGTCACTTACGCACCCCACAAAATAAACAGACCAGAGAAGAAATATCCTAGAAGAACCGCAACAACACCGACTTGAAGACCAACGCGCAATTTTGCACATTTGATGTAGTCAGTTAGTACTTGCCACAAGCCGATCCACGCGTGAACCAAAATTGAAGTAAGCGCTAACATGGTGAAGACTTTAGTGAAAGTACCACCAAAGAATTGCGTCCAAGATGCGTAAGAAATATCACCTGAGAAAGCACAGAAGCTCACTAGGTAGATAGTGTAAAGCGTCATAATGATGGCTGTTGCACGAATCAATAGATAATCATGCACACCATTACGACCAAAAGTAGAAACGTTGTTTACCATACTAAGATCCCCGCTAGTAGAGACAATACCGCTGTTGCTGCGAATGCAACCTTCGCGCTCTTAGCGCCAGATTCCAGCTCTTCAAAGTGACCAAGGTCCATAAGAAGGTGACGAATACCACCAGCAATGTGGTAAGCCAAAGCGGTTAAAATGCCCCACAGAATAAACTTCACGAAGAAACCGTCGACAATGTCGCTAGCTTCCATAAAGCCTACAGGGGAAGAGAGGGAAATGGATAGTAACCAAAGCAGAATTCCGATCGCAACAAAAGTAATCACCCCAGACACACGGTGTAGGATGGAAGCTATTGCTGTGATAGGAAAGTGGATGGTCTGTAAATCTAAATTAACAGGTCTTGTCTTTCTTTCTTTCACGGGCTCGCTCACTCAGCTCCATTGAGCATGATGGTCATTAAATAACCTTATGTATTGTTATGGACAAAATTTGATTGCAAACCCTCAAAATTTAACATTAACTTAACAAATAACGTAAGTTGAGCCTTAGATAATTGTAAAATAATTGTTAATAACTAGGTTTCCGAAGACACCTCACATTTCTTCTTAGCCTTGCATTTATAAGGTTTTAACCAAACTTTTCAGCGCCACTATACGGCTGGCAACATTCTAATACAATTGATGCAACAAATAATGCTACACAGCACAGACTTTTAACGAATTTAATGTAAAAAACACTAACAAGTGCACACAAAGCTGCAGAAAAATTGACTTTCTGACGTAAGACCAGTAAAAAAATGGCACATAAACATCCTGGACGGATTAATAATAACAAAGGAGATTGTTATGGCGGATAAGAAAGCTACCCTTCATATTGAAGGTCAAGCGCCGATCGAATTGCCGATTACAGAAGGTGTACTTGGTACTCCAGTCATCGACGTTCGTACACTGGGTTCTAATGGTTTTTTCACTTTTGATCCTGGTTTTCTTGCCACTGCATCTTGTGAATCGCAAATCACTTATATTGACGGTGGAAAAGGTATCCTTCTACACCGTGGTTATCCAATTGATCAACTGGCCAATAATGCTGATTACTTAGAAGTTTGTTACATTCTTTTATACGGCGAAGCTCCTTCTCGAGCTCAATACGAAGAGTTCAAGACGACTGTCACGCGTCACACCATGGTTCATGAGCAAATTGCTAGTTTCTTCCACGGCTTCCGCCGTGATGCTCACCCAATGGCTGTTATGTGTGGTGTGGTAGGTGCGCTTGCTGCGTTCTATCATGATTCATTAGATGTTAATAACGACACACACCGTGAAATTGCGGCATACCGCCTAATTTCAAAAATGCCAACACTGGCTGCAATGTGTTACAAATATTCTATCGGTCAACCGTTTATCTACCCACGCAATGACCTAGGCTACGCAGAAAACTTCCTGCACATGATGTATGCAAATCCATGTGAAGAATATGAAGTAAACCCTGTTGTTGCTCGCGCAATGGACAAAATCTTTACGTTACACGCAGATCACGAACAAAATGCTTCAACGTCAACGGTTCGTTTAGCTGGTTCTTCGGGCGCAAACCCATTTGCTTGTATTGCTGCTGGTATCGCTTCTTTGTGGGGTCCGGCTCACGGCGGTGCTAACGAAGCTTGTCTAATGATGCTTGAAGAGATCGGTAGCGTAGACAACATTGAAGAGTACGTAGCAAAAGCAAAAGACAAAGATGACCCGTTCCGTTTAATGGGCTTCGGTCACCGTGTTTACAAGAACTACGATCCACGTGCAACGGTAATGCGCGAAGCGTGCCACGAAGTACTTAAAGAGCTGAACATTCAAGATCCACTACTTGACGTTGCAATGGAACTTGAGCGCATCGCTCTTTCTGATGAGTACTTTGTATCGAAGAAACTATACCCGAACGTAGATTTCTACTCAGGTATCATTCTGAAAGCGATCGGTATTCCGGTATCAATGTTCACAGTAATCTTCGCGATGTCTCGTACTATAGGTTGGATTGCACACTGGAACGAAATGCACAGCGATCCGACGAACCGCATCGGTCGTCCTCGTCAGTTGTACACTGGTGAAGAACAGCGTGATTTCCAAGCTCTACACGAGCGCGAATAGTAAAGTTTAGACTTTTCTAATCGATTAAGATCAGAAAGGGTTGATGTATTAACATCAACCCTTTTCTTTTATATGCTCTCAACTCCGTCATCCTCAAGAGTGAGGGACGAGCGAGTTGGGGATCTCACTAATTGTATCGACAAGCTTTTAGAGATTCCCTACTCCTTCCTTTGTCAGTCTAGGGAATGACGAATTACTTGAGATCTCTCGAAATAAAATCCATTAGAGTTCTAATTAGCCAGTCTCATCGACGGGTACAAATTTATAGTGACTCGTATCCTACATCCCATATTTTCTTTTTATACCGGGTTGTCGATATCGATAAACTCAACAGCTAAGCCATGCTCTTTCGCTAGCCACTCACCTAATGCCTTCACACCATAACGTTCTGTTGCGTGGTGGCCTGCCGCAAAGTAATGGATATCTTGCTCACGTGCTGAGTAAGTAGTGCGCTCTGAAATTTCACCAGAGATAAATGCATCAATACCTTGAGAAGCCGCTAACTCAATGTAGTCTTGACCACCACCGGTGCACCAACCGACAGTAGTAATCATTTTGTCTTGGTTTTCTGGAGCGATATGCAGTGGTTTACGATTTAGAACTTGGTTAATTTTTGCAGCAAACTCTGCACCCGTCATTGGCGTACTCAACTTGCCAAACATCGCAACAGATTGTGGGTGCCCTTCTAAACCGCCTTCGACTTCGATATCAAGAAACTCTGCAAGCTTGGCGTTGTTACCAAGCTCAGGGTGGATATCAAGAGGGAGATGGTATCCTAAAAGGTTGATGTCATTTTTAATCAGGGTACGAATGCGCTTACCCTTCATGCCACGAATTGCTTCTGATTCACCTTTCCAGAAGAAGCCATGATGCACTAATAAAGCGTCTGCATTCAGTTCTACCGCTTTATCAATCAAGGCTTGAGAAGCTGTCACACCAGTAACGATTCGCTTCACTTCTGTTACGCCTTCAACTTGAAGACCATTAGGACAGTAATCTTTAATTTGCTGTGGCTGCAGTTTTTCGTTAAGTAGCTTTTCTAATTGTAAGTTATTCATTTTTATTTCCAGCTTACCTTTATAATAACGTCGTTATATCAATTTACGGGTAGAATGTCGAAAGCCCCAGGGTTATGTTTATAAAGAGCTAGTTTATGAGGAACAGATGACAGCACTGCAACGTTTTTACCAATGGGTCATCGACTCACCGCCATTACTAGAAATCAAGCCACCGATTTCGGATCTCAGTGCATTCTCAAGCCCTCATACCATAATAGATGCATCACATACATACAATGGTAATCCTAGGTTAGGTTTCCTCTACCAGCACCTATGTGAACAAGTCATCGAAGCTTCACCTGATTATTCGATCAAGTACGATGAAATTCAGATTAATGTGGATGGCAGAACGCTAGGTGCAATCGACTTTATTCTTGAAGAGGAGAGCAGCCAAAAGCTGCAACATTGGGAAGTGGCGATTAAGTTTTATCTGCTCCATGAACAAACATGGTTTGGGCCAAACTCTCATGAGCAATTGGATAAGAAGCTCGATAGGATGCTAAGCCACCAGCTTGGTATGTCATCTTCAGCCGCCTTTATTGAACAGTATCCAGAGATTGATGTCGACTCAAAACATCTCCTCATGCAAGGTCGCCTTTATACCAACCCATTCTTGGAGCAAAACGTACCGACTGAATGTTTGAGTTACGACATTAATCCAAGCCAAGTAAACGGTTTTTGGTGCTATCAAAACCAAGCTCATTTAATTACTGAAGTGCTCTACCCTCTCACCAAAGAGCAATGGGCAGCGGGCACTGATGATTTCACCTGCGAGCCTATCACCGAGTTTGGTGACCGCTTTGTTCATGGACAAACCAAATCAGGACAGTTTTGGTTTGTGATGCCACAAAGCTGGCCACACGGCTAATCTATTCAGCCATTGAGTTGATTTAGTCTTAGCCACTTACTCACAGACAAATAAAAAGGGCTGATGCTTTCACATCAACCCTTTCACTATTTACTTGATGACTCTACTAATCTGTATTCGATTATAGGCCAGCGGCTGCAAATACTTGGTTAACAATCTCTTGAGCTTCTGCTTCGATTGCTTTCAGGTGCTCTTCACCTTTAAAGCTTTCACAGTAGATCTTGTAGATGTCTTCTGTACCTGATGGACGAGCAGCAAACCAACCGTTTTCAGTCGTCACTTTTAGGCCACCAATCGCAGCACCATTACCTGGAGCGTGCGTTAAGCGTGCAGTAATTGCATCACCAGCAAGCGTCTCAGCTGAAACCATCTCTGGAGATAGCTTCTTAAGCACGTCTTTTTGTGCGCCGTTAGCTACTGCTTGAATACGGTTGTACTTAGATTCGCCATGTTTAGCGGCAAGTTCTTCGTAGTATTCTTGTGGGTTCTTGCCCGTTACTGCTGTGATCTCGGCCGCAAGTAGGCAAAGAATCAGGCCATCTTTATCTGTTGACCAAGGCGTTCCGTCTTTACGTAAGAAAGATGCACCCGCACTCTCTTCACCACCGAAACCAAACTGACCGTTATATAGGCCATCAACGAACCATTTGAATCCCACTGGCACTTCGCAAAGCTCGCGACCTAAGTCAGCAACAACGCGGTCAATCAGAGCACTTGATACCAGTGTTTTACCCACTGCAACGTCTTTACCCCAACCTTCACGGTTGCGGTATAAGTAGTCAATACACACCGCTAGGAAGTGGTTGGGATTCATCAAGCCTTTTGGCGTAACAATGCCGTGGCGATCGTAGTCTGGGTCGTTGCCAAACGCTAATTGATAGTCGTCTTTAAGTGCCAGTAAACCTGCCATTGCGTATGGAGAAGAACAGTCCATACGAACCACACCATCTTTGTCTAGAGACATAAATTGGAACGAAGGATCAACAGCTTCACTGACCAGAGTCAGGTCTAGGTTGTACGCTTTGCCAATTTGACGCCAGTAATCAATACCGCTACCACCCAGTGGATCAACACCAATCTTGATGTTTGCTTTCTGGATTGCTTCCATATCAACCACGTTAACCAAGTCAGCAACGTAAGGAGCAACTAAATCAACTTCTTTCACTAGCTCAGACTGTTTAGCCTGTGCGATAGGAGTGCGCTTAACGCCTTGCATTTGCTCAGCAATGATCACATTCGCACGATCTTCAATCGCTTGAGTTAGCTCTGCCTCAGCAGGGCCACCGTGTGTCGGATTGTATTTAATACCCCCGTCTTGTGGTGGGTTATGCGAAGGCGTGATAACAATGCCGTCTGCTTTTTTGTCATTCACTAGGTTATGCGTAAGAATCGCGTGCGAGATACCTGGAGTTGGAGTAAAGCCATTGTTTTCTTGAACGATAACTTCAACGCCGTTTGCAACTAGCACTTCAATAACCGTAGAAAAAGCAGGCTCAGATAGAGCGTGAGTATCTTTGCCTAAGAAAAGTGGTCCTGTTGTACCTTGATCGGCACGAACCTCAGCAACCGCTTGTGCGATCGCTAGAATGTGGTTTTCATTAAATGTTGATTTGTCTGCTGTACCGCGGTGACCTGAAGTACCGAACAGTACTTTATGATCTGGGTTAGTAGCATCCGGTTGCTGTAAGAAATAGTTTGCAACTAAAGCCGGGATATTATGAAGATCTTCCTGCAGAGCTTTCTGCCCGGCACGAGGGTGCATAGCCATTATCGACATCCTTATATAAAATTTAAAAACAAAAAAACCTCATAATATCTTCTTAGCCATGGATATTATGAGGTTTAAATCAGATTTCGTTAAATTGAACCTGTTACTTTTTCTATCAATTCTGCTTGGAAATTCATGCGGCTCATAAGCTGTTCAACCATCTGTCTTTTTCGGCTTGTATTGTTATTCGTAATAACCCAAAAAGGACTTTGTGGAATAGCTTTAGGCTTAGTTGTGTTGCCGTTTGCTAACAACGTCGCTTCGTTGTCTGCAAAGTAAACACGCTTGCGGCCCTTTACTTGAGTTGCTTCTGAAAAGCTTAAAGGGTCGATTTTATGCAGTGTTGATAACACAAGCATGAAACGATCAATGGCTTTCTTTAGTGATGCAAACTCATCTGATATTAGTAGTGAGCGCATTTCTTTAACGCCATCGAACTTCTCTGGAGTAAAGCCTACCTCTTTGCTAACAACGATACCTTTTGGCTCAACGATCTCTTCGATCGGAACCGTGCCTTGGTTATCAACCAGTAACAAGCGGCGCAGAATATCTGAAGCGCTTTCGCCAATACGTTCTGTCTGACCCGCAATAAAACGGTATAGGTCCTCATCAACCTCAATTGTTTTCATTCGCTTTTCACAATCTCAATGTTTAAACTCTGAGGGATTATAGCGAGATCCGCGCGGATACTCTACGTCAAACCCACCATGAATAAGATAAAAATGTCAGTACAGCTCAACTATAAAATTGAAGGTGAGGGTCACACCATTGTTTTGATCCATGGATTATTCGGAAATTTGGACAACCTTGGCTTGCTCGCTAGGGATCTAAAAACCGATCATCAGGTACTTAGCATCGATCTACGTAACCACGGCCAATCTTTCCATAATGACACTCATAATTATCAAGCTATGGCACAAGATGTGGCTCAACTGCTGAATGATCTTGAGTTAGAAGGTGTCACTGTGATTGGTCACTCGATGGGTGGCAAGGTAGCGATGGCACTGACACAACATCTGACGCTGCATAAATTGATTGTCTTAGATATGGCACCAGTCGCGTACACCCAAAGTCGTCACGACAACGTATTCGCAGGCCTACAAGCTGTGATAGAAGAAAAACCGACCTCACGCTCAGAGGCGCTTAAGGTCCTCGCAAAACATATCGAAATTGATGGGGTTCGCCAGTTCTTAACGAAATCTTTGTTCAAATCAGAACAAGGCATCATGGAATGGCGTTTCAATGTTGCCTCGCTCTTAAACAACTACCCACAGATTATTGGTTGGGAACCGATTGACAAAACCTCGGTCAAAACCTTGCTAATCAAGGGTGGTGACTCTGATTACCTGACGGCTGAACATCAAACCGCCGTTCAACAGCAGTTTTCCAACGCAAAGGCACATGTTATCGCCAACACTGGACATTGGCTACACGCGGAAAAGCCCGCTGAAGTGCTCCGTGCAATAAGGAAATTCATCACTTAGATAGGTTGATTAGTCGATATAAATGAGAGCTGTGTAATCACAGCAGATTAACTTTATCTCACAACAGTGATATAGTGCGCCCAAGCAAATTTGGTATATAAGGTTCCCATGCTTTACGACTACATGAACATCATTGAATCTGTTGGTTTAGATCTTCTGTTTGCCGCGATTTTCTTTCTAATCGGAATGGCAATTAAAGACGTTCTAAAGCAGGGAAATGTTCCTGCATTTGGTCGTCGTATCGTATGGTTAGTACTTTTCCTTGGCTGCGCAGGCTTTATCGCAAAAGGGATAATCCAACTAAGCTGGGAAGGAACTGGAATCTAACGATTTCCTCCGAACTTTATTACACCGACAACAGACAAAATGAAAGGTAATGATTCTATGGCAAGTGTAGGTCTCTTCTTTGGTAGCGATACAGGTAACACTGAAGCTGTTGCTAAGATGATTCAAAAGCAATTGGGCAAGCAGCTCGTTCAAGTTCAAGACATTGCAAAAAGCAGCAAAGAAGATATCGATAACTTCGATCTGCTGCTGCTTGGTATCCCTACGTGGTACTACGGCGAAGCACAATGTGATTGGGATGACTTTTTCCCTGAGCTAGAAGCTATTGATTTCTCAACTAAGCTTGTTGCGATTTTTGGTTGTGGCGACCAAGAAGATTACGCAGAATACTTCTGCGATGCTATGGGTACTATCCGTGATATCGTTGAAGCAAAAGGCGGTACTATCCTAGGTCACACGTCAACTGAAGGCTACGAATTCGAAGCATCGAAAGGTTTAGTTGAAGGCGATGACAGCCAATTCGTTGGTCTATGTATTGACGAAGACCGTCAACCTGAGCTGACTGATGAGCGCGTATCTAACTGGGTTAAACAAATCCACGAAGAGATGTGCCTAGCAGAGCTAGAAGACTAATTCATTAGCGGTTGTTAATTGTTACAATTAATGACCGTTATGTAGATATGAAAAAACCTCCTTATGGGAGGTTTTTTTCTATTCAATGTTTATCAATCAACACTCAGCTTCTAATGCTTCGTCATCCTCTCTAAATTGTGGCTTCTTTCTCACATAGAGAGTTCGCTGAATTTCCGAAACCACACTTCCCTGCTTATCTTTAACGTGGATGATAAATTCGGGGAAACACTTCTCACCAAGTTGTGTCTGACGATAGATATCCTCAAGTTGCCCTTGGCTTATCTCAAAGTCTGCATACAAGTCGGATTGACCAGGCTTGATAAAGTTAATACTCGCCTCTTTATCCCAAACATAATATCGCTCACCTAAAATCCCCATTAACATTAACGAGTAAACGGGATCGGTAAGAGAAAAGATACTGCCTCCATATTGAGTCCGATTAGCGTTCTTATTCCACCACCGCAACTTGAGCACAGTCTTAACAACCCTAAAGTCAGCGCTAATGTGAGCTATTCGAATTCCCGAGCCCCAAAAGGGAGGCCAAATATTGAGTGCAAATTTTACAATATTGGGTTTATATATTTTTGCGAGTTGCTTATTCATAACAACAATCCATGTTCATATCAAAAAACACCGTCACCTGGCTGGTCGTACCTCCACTATAAGTGAGATACTTCCAATTTACAAAACAGATTGTGATGTCAGTGAGTAACCCTTTGAAGTTCGTGGTTTATTGTTATGCCTGACTAAACTATAATGGTATTAATATTGAATTCTGTTAATTGCTGCAGATCATCAACAGGAAAGTATATGTCAGACAATAATCAAGCGCTAAAAGATGCTGGTCTTAAAGTGACCCTCCCACGGCTCAAAATTTTAGAAGTATTACAACAACCAGACTGCCAACATATTAGTGCTGAAGATTTATATAAAAAGCTGATCGACTTAGGTGAAGAGATTGGTCTTGCGACCGTTTATCGCGTACTAAACCAATTCGATGATGCAGGCATTGTAACTCGTCACCACTTTGAAGGTGGTAAGTCTGTATTCGAACTTTCAACACAGCATCACCATGATCACCTAGTATGTTTAGACTGCGGTGAAGTTATCGAGTTCTCTGATGATCTTATCGAAGAAAGACAAAAAGAAATCGCTCAACGCTACAATGTACAGCTAACTAACCACAGTTTGTATCTGTATGGTAAAAGCATCACTGGGGATTGCAAAGGCAACCCAGACGCACATAAAGCGAAGAAGTAACACAGAACGCTGGCTTAGGCCGGCGTTTTTTATTTGGGCTGATATTGTATTAAGAATCACAGTAGCTTGGCCCACAATTTGGTTATTTCCCAGACACAAAAAAACCGGCTCTAAGCCGGTTTTTTATTAAGCGTCTCTTGAGAAACTAAGCTCCGAGAAACAGAGCTTGGAAAAATAGAGTAGAGAAAAACAAAGCCATTAAGCCTCAGTTTTACCCCAAGTGTCACGTAGACCAACCGTGCGGTTGAATACTAGCGCGTCTGCTTTAGAGTCTTTCGAATCTACACAGAAATAACCTGTACGTTCAAACTGGTACGCTTGCTCTGCCACACCTTCTCCTAGGCTAGGTTCAACAAAACCGTTTAGCGTAACAAGTGATTCAGGGTTTAGCGTTGCAGCGAAATCATCAGCAGCGGCAGGGTTTGGCACTGTGAATAGACGATCGTATAAACGAATCTCAGCAGGCAACGCTTTATCAGCCGATACCCAGTGAATAACGCCTTTCACTTTACGGCCATCTGCAGGGTTCTTACCCAATGTTTCATTGTCGTAAGAACAGAAGATAGTCGTAATGTTGCCTTCTGCATCTTTTTCGATACGTTCAGCTTTGATCACGTAAGCACCACGTAGACGAACTTCTTTACCTAGAACCAAACGCTTGTACTTTTTGTTTGCTTCTTCACGGAAGTCATCACGCTCAATCCAAACTTCACGTGTAAATGGTACTTCACGAGTACCCATTTCTGGCTTGTTCGGGTGGTTTGCTACCGTCAATGTTTCTACTGTATCAGCGTCGTAGTTTTCAATCACGACCTTGATAGGGTCAAGAACAGCCATTGCACGAGGTGCATTTTCGTTCAGATCATCACGGATACAAGATTCAAGTGAACCGAACTCAATCATGTTCTCTTGCTTAGTCACACCAATACGTTTACAGAATTCACGAATCGAGCTTGAAGTGAAGCCACGACGACGCAAACCAGAGATAGTTGGCATACGTGGATCGTCCCAGCCTTCAACTAGGTTTTCAACCACAAGTTGGTTCAGCTTACGCTTCGACATTACCGTGTATTCAAGATTCAGACGGCTAAACTCGTATTGACGAGGTTGGCAATCAATCGTGATGTTATCTAGAACCCAGTCATACAAACGACGGTTGTCTTGGAATTCAAGCGTACAGATAGAGTGCGTGATACCCTCTAGCGCATCAGAGATACAGTGAGTAAAGTCGTACATTGGGTAAATGCACCACTTATCAGCAGTTTGATGGTGGTGAGCAAAACGAACGCGGTAGATAACAGGATCGCGCATAACCATGAATGAAGAGCTCATGTCGATCTTAGCACGTAGACACGCTTTACCTTCTTCGAAGCCACCGTCACGCATTTTTTCGAACAACGCTAAGTTCTCTTCAGGACTGCGATCACGGTATGGGCTCGCTTTACCTGGCTCTTTTAGCGTGCCACGGTACTCACGGATTTGATCAGGACTTAGCTCGTCAACATACGCTAAGCCTTTATTAATTAATTCCACAGCATAAGCGTAAAGCGTATCGAAGTAGTTTGATGAGTAACAAATATCACCAGACCATTCAAAGCCTAACCAGCTTACATCATTCTTAATTGACTCAACGTATTCAACGTCTTCTTTTTCAGGGTTTGTATCATCGAAACGAAGATTACATTGTCCCTGGTAGTCCTGAGCAATACCAAAGTTCAAGCAAATAGATTTAGCGTGACCAATGTGCAGGTAGCCATTTGGCTCCGGCGGGAAACGAGTATGCACGCTACTGTGTGTACCATCCGCTAAATCTTTATCGATAATTTGGCGAATGAAATTCGATGGACGAGCCTCAGCTTCACTCATCTATAGCACCTCTATGTATTTAGTATTGTCAGAGAAAGTTATCTTTTGTACCAATGAAAATGGTCGCTTACAGCGCCAGTCAAAGATAGAAAGATCATTGTTGCTAATCATCCACAATTCTTCGCCTTTGCACAATAAGAACCGTCCGTTAATTGCGATTATTTCTGCTATTCGATGAAGAATAGAACGAACCGGGTTCATTGACCTTAAACAGTAGGCACAAAAAAGCCTCCCGTTTGGGTAATGCCGTTCACTT
>NZ_JBFRVM010000051.1:0-12540 GCF_041475145.1 Vibrio sp. 10N.222.49.A3 | reverse complement strand
TCTCTTGTATTCAGCTTTTCTTCAAGCCAGATGTTCCTTACTGTTGAGTGACTAATCGAGATGTTAAAACGCTTTCTCATCTCACCACTTATCCTAATAGAGGTTAGGTGAGGCGATTTGAGTGTTAATGAGATGACGATATTTCGAGTCTTTTCATCGATGCGATTATTGTTGTGTGATTGACCATACAGACGTTTCAAAGCAAGTGGGCCATGGGCTTCAAGTAATTGACGGTTGTTGTGAATGCTTTTGACAGAACAACCGCTTTGTCGAGCCGCTTCTCTAACATTCCCTAACTCATTGGCAAGCTCTATAGCCTCGATCTTTTTCTGAACCTCTTCTCCGTATTCTTTCCTAGAGCTAGGCTCAGTAAGCTCTTTAATCGATAACTCTCGGTCGGCAAAATAAGCCGTAAAACCACCATCAAGTTGCTTACGTAGTTCGACTTGTTGACTCACGATAGAGTGCCGTAATGGGGAGGTAATTTGATACATTGCGTTGGCGTAGCTGAAGGTATGATCTCGACGGATTTTTCGATATTCTTTTTGAATACATATCGCGTCAATGTTGAGGTACTTCGGAACGGGTGTATGCTCAGAGCGCATTAATTTGGCGTTGACTGTGAGGGTCGTTGCCCAATACTCAGGGATGAAGGTATTTTGTAGGTAGTTATTTGCACTGATCATATCAGTAACCCCAGCCAGCCTTAACTCAGGGACTAGACGATCTTGGAACGTATCAAAAGCACGTTCGATGCGACCCTTGCCTTGAGGCGAATTGGCAAAAATAATTTCTATACCCAGCTCTTCACAGGCTCGTTGCATCTGGGAGAAGTGGCAACGTTTTGGTCCACCGAAGATGCCCGCTCTATCGACATAAAGAGTCTTAAAAAGCCCTTTTTTCTTGATATAAGTTTTCATTACTTTGAGGCACCCTTCGGTGGTTTCTGAAGGAAAAAACTCCGCATGAACCTCACTGGTTGCATCATCAATCATGGCGATAAGACAGGATTTTTTATCACCGAACCAAAGGTGCGGACTGCCGTCCATTTGCAGCATTAAGCCTTCGGCTTCCATACGCTCACGTCGTCTTCTTACCTTAGAACGTCGATGTTTGGCTCGTTTTACATGATGGATTTCATGTGCCCAGGTACGAAGCGTCTCCCGTTTTACTTTGATGCCTTCAAATACCTCTAACATATCGGCGAGATGAAGCATGTTAAAGTCGTAATACTTGGCCTTTATAAGAGCTTGAACTTGTTGCTTTAAGGTAATGGGGATTTTATTAGCGGGTGCCCTTCCTGTGTTGCCATGAACCACAAATCGGATACCATCAGAGCGATATCGCCTGAGATAACGTTCAATGGTTCTGCGAGACTTATTGAGGAGCTTAGAGGCATTAGTAATTGAGATTTTACCGAGAGCAACTTTTGCGATGATATCCACGGTAAGCTGAGATTGAGTATTCATAACGATCATCCTATACACCCCTGACTAATTCGTAGCACTAGTCAAAGGATTACGTAAAAATAGAGACCGTCAATTTCCCTCGGTAATTAAGCGAATGACAAAGTCGCTTGGTAGTTACGATACGACAGAATCGCTTGGTGATCACAATCATTAGAGTAGTAGCTCTAGCTCATTTCTGCCCCAAAATTGGTTAGTGCTTTTACTCATTCATATCCTGTTCATGGGGTTTTGCCCAACTAGAAGTTATCCATTTTTCTAATACTGTTCGTCGTGAATTCCCGTGATGTATCAGGGGGCAAATTCGACTTGCCAACAATAATTTGCCTTCCCGCTCTACTTATTGATGTGATTTATCTGCACCCTCGTCTTTTCGGCCAAAGAAGCGTTATTTAAAGCTACGTATCAATACATTGGGGCCTATTTTTGCTTTGAGCGAGCAAGGGTGATTAGAGAAACGGTATGTTAGCTTGGCATTTACGCCTGAGCTTCAGTTGGAAACGGGCACTAGCGACACGTTTGTTTGTCACTATGATTGGCAAGACAATCATATTTGCAGTCTGATCTTACAATGAACCGTTTGAGGCTGCCGCGGGAATGCGGGCCAGCCTTGGGCGATGACGCTATCGCCCACTGCTACCGATTGGGTTATCGCTCGGACTTCACTGACTTGGTTCGAGTAACACGTGATCAAAAATCTTCTTAACGATGGGCGCACTATTGAATGAACCGCCACCGGCGTTTTCGAGGATCACCGTCACGACGATTTGCGGATCGTTGTATGGGGCAAAGCCGGTAAACAAGGCCAAATCTCTTAGGTGTTCGGGAATGTTTTCAGCATCGTATTCTTCGTTTTCTGCCAGACCGAAGACCTGACTGGTACCGGATTTCCCGGCGCTCTTGTAGGGAGCGTTTCGAAACACTTTTCTGGAGGTGCCTTTTTTACCGTGGTTCACCAAATACATGCCGTATCTGGCGAGTTCCCAGTAGTTTGATGGTACGCCTTCGATCGGCGGGAATTCGGTTGGCTCTTTGGCGGTCGACGCGTTGTGATCCGACACACTATCGAGCAACCGGATCGGTTTTTTTCGGCCATCATTGATTAGGATGGAAGTGGCATTGGCGATTTGGATGGGGGTAGTGGTCCAGTAACCCTGGCCAATCCCGATAGGGATGGTATCACCGATGTACCAAGGTTTATTGAAACGACTTCTTTTCCAATCTCTGGTTGGCATATTTGCCGACGTTTCCTCGAATATATCGATCCCGGTACTTTGGCCAAAGCCAAACATCATCATCCAATTGGAGAGTGAGTCAATGCCCATATCGTAGGCGATCTGATAAAAGAAGGTATTGACGGATTGTTCGATAGAGTGAGTCACGTCGACGCTACCATGGCCCCATTTGAGCCAATCGCGAAACGCGCGAGAGTTGCTGTTGGGAACTCGCCACGCGCCAACGCTGCGAATTTTGGTTCTCGGGGTAATGATCCCCTCATTGAGGGCGGCAACGGCAACAAAGGGTTTGATGGTCGAGCCTGGAGAATAGGTACCTAACGTGGCGCGATTGACCAAGGGTCTATCTCTGTCGTTGAGCAAGGCTTTATAGGCGGCCCTGGAGATGCCACTGACAAAGGCATTGGGGTCATAGCTCGGACTGGACACCATCGCTAAGACGCCATTATCGCGAGGTTCGAGCACCACGGCGGCACCTTTTCGACCGCCAAGCAGGTTATGGATGTAGGTTTGAAGCTCAATATCGATATTGAGGGTGATATCTTGACCAGGGAGAGGCGGCACGTATTTGAGTACACGTATGACGCGACCACGACTGTTCACTTCGACTTCTTGATAGCCCACTTTGCCATGGAGCATGTCTTCGTAATAGCGTTCAATGCCAATTTTCCCGATGTTTCTGGTGGCTTTATAATTGAGCTCTTTCCCTTCACTGATGAACCTGTTGAGGTCCGACTCGTTCAAGCGTCCTACATAGCCGAGTGAATGGGTCAAAATATCGGCGTAGGGATAATGTCTCTTGAGCATTGCCATGACATCCACGCCGGGAAATTTATAGCGATTTACCGAGAATTTGGCGACTTGTTCGTCATTGAGGTTGTCCAACAGAGGCACGGAACTAAAACGTCGTGCCCGTTTGAGGTTTGTATTAAACCTTTCTTCTTGCTCTTGAGAGATATCGATGATTTCACGGAGTCTCTCAATCGTTTTGGGAATATTCTTTATCTTTTCTGGCACGAGTTCTAAGCTGAACACTGGCACATTCTCTGCTAAAAGGACGCCATTGCGGTCATAAATCAGCCCTCTGGTCGGCGGCAAAGGAATGATTTTGATACGATTAGAATTAGAGCGTGTCTGATAATACTGATGTTTTGTCACCTGCAGGTTATAAATGTTGAGAACCAGCAGCCCGGCCAGAAAGACAATACATACGAAAGCAAACACGGCTCGGTTTTTGAATAAACTGGCTTCCAGTTCATGATCTCGAAGTCTGCTTCTTTTACTCTTCATAATGTTCTTTTATTGTGGTCGAGTTGAATTGGCCACAGAAGTGAGCCTCGATTGATGGGCGCGTAGAACCAATCACTAAATGGTTGATTCGGCGTATGTAATATCTCTTTTTTCTACTTCGGTTCGCGTCCTTTGGGGAGCGGGTATTGTCGCTTCGAGCATATGAAATACTATGTGGATGTCCATTTCAAGTCTGATTTGGCTTTCTAGGCTAAAACTGACTAAGCACCCCACTGATTATCAAGGAATATGAACGCAAAGCGTACAGCGTTTAATGGTTATTACCCTCAGCCTTCCAAGATGATGATGCGGGGGCGATTCCCGCAGTACGCTCTAAATCCATAAACCTAGTCGTACTATGACTGATATTTTTCATCACCCACCATTGTTTAAGCAACTTAACGCAGCTCTCACCATGATATGACGTCGAACCCATACATTATGATGTCGTGGTTGCTGGCGATGTTTAGAGATTGCCTATTGAATAGCACAGTCTTTCTATGTGTAAATATTGAGCGTACCTTGAGGAGTGATAACCAAAATATATCGTGTAATACCTATATTTTTTCTAATACGTAATGGTCTAAATAGAGTAAATCGCCTAACAAACTTTTGCCCCAAAAATGTGTTTAGATAGCTGCAAACCTTTATAAGAATAATTTGTGCAACAGGCTGTTGCACAAATCAGTCAGAATCAAAAATGCCCCAAAATAAGCCATCGAACCACACAACAACTCATAATAGTGAGCAGGTATAGACATGGTGTTGGAAGTTGCCCTTTTCCTCCGTGGACGCCCTCACAGATTTTATCTTTGAGGCGATGCAAAGGAAAACTAGCTGAATGGATTGGGGCATCTCACGAGGTGGTCAGTAACGTCGCCAGCCTCGATAGGGCAAGCTGATTTGGTTGTTTTTTCTTTTTGCAGCAGCAAGCGTTGACACGTAGTGAGTTCGGGAGAAAAGTGCAGTGACAGTGTGTTCATGGTCACAGTGCTAGACAGGCAGTAAATTTTCTTGCGGTGATCGGCAAGGTTTGTCCAGAGCGTGTAAGACGCTTTGTCGGCGCAATAGGGGTTAAAGTGTACAGGCACAGAGCAACCGGCCACCAATGATTTAGCTTGATACACCGCTTCGCGTCGTTTTTTTGCCGGTTGAGCAAAGGTAAAGTAATAACTGGCGCGCTCAAAGCGTTGTGTGGCGCTATTACCGCCAGGCGCAGAAAATACTGGGTGTTCAACTGGAGCGCTCGGTCTTTGGCCCCAAATATACTGCCAATAGGCAGTCAGCATTCGTTGAGTTTTGTAGTCCGGTTGATTGGTGACAACGCTATCCTGAGGGCTCTCATAGAGTTCAAATCGACCGTTGCGCACTTCGATTACGCCTGAACAGCCATCTGCATCGGAAAGAGCAAGGTGAAGATGCGATTGTGTGTTAGAGGTGTCGGGCAAAAGCTCCGAGACAATTGTAACGTTGTGAGTGGCAAAATACTGAATAGCTTGCTGGACGTTAGCAAAGCGGTCGAGCACAAACTGAACCCAGCGATTGGCGCTGAGGAACTTACCTTTACCATCAGTGGGGCCAT
This sequence comes from Vibrio sp. 10N.222.49.A3, assembly GCF_041475145.1. Lineage (NCBI taxonomy): Bacteria > Pseudomonadati > Pseudomonadota > Gammaproteobacteria > Vibrionales > Vibrionaceae > Vibrio > Vibrio sp. 10N.222.49.A3. Next base: position 6,967 of record NZ_JBFRVM010000051.1, on the reverse strand, counting down.
AACTGACATGAGAATCATATAAGCCGTTTACTGCAAGCCCCGCTTCATTTAATCCGTCTACGGCGGCATAACCCTTTTTGTCGCTACCCATGATGGTGGTCAAACTAGCGTATTTAGATGTCCATTGCAGTACCTGCTGCGGAGCAATATGGATTTTTGCCGCTGAGTCGGCGCTAAGACCTCGGTTTACCGTGCCTTTAGGGAAGGCGTAAAAGTAAGTATTGACGGGCCAATACCAATCCATGTTGCGCGCTGTCACTGGAAATTTATTGTTTAAGTTATTGAATATACGTGTGCACATATGCGTTGATATCCTTGTTGTCAATAAGTTAAATAGGTTATCATATATGAGACTTATAGGCATTTAACCCATGGACGAACATATGGACATAAACGAGCTCGATGGCAGCTTAACGCTACGCCTCAAAGTGCTTAAAGGCATGAGTTTCGGGATCGGAAGCTTAGCTGGCTTGATGGCTATCGGTAACTTTGTTATTAGCCAGAGCTATATATACGGTACGTTGGAAGGCTTATATGCGCTTTACTCTTGGCACGTTTACCGTCAAATCGATAGGGGTAATGTATACAAGGGCCATAAGTACATTATGTCACTGTGTCTGACGTTGCTCGTCATTATTGGCACCTTCCTCAAGCCAACAGTCAATGGTGTATTTTTTTGGTCGCTGGTTTTACCTATTGTTTACTATTTGTTGCTGGGCTACAGAGTGGGCTTTTTCGCAACCACATGTTTATTTATCATCCAGATCGTCAACATCACTTATCAATTTTACCTAGAGCAGTACTTTGACATGTTGACGATGATGATCAATTTCTCCTTTTGTTATTTCAGTATTTCGGCGGTAGCACATGTGTATGAGTTCAACCGTGAGTCAACGGAAAACAAGCTAAGTAAGTTGGCCACGCTTGACCCGCTGACTGGAACCAATAATCGCCTCGCATTGAAGCATCGTTACCAAGCGCTAAAAGCTCAAGGAACATCATATTTCCTATTGGTATTGGATATCGATCACTTTAAAGCCATCAATGATGAATACGGTCACGATGGAGGAGACTGCGTACTTCAGTCTGTGGTGAAAACGATAGCCCATGTGGTGGGAGGGGAGAATGTGTTTCGCCAAGGGGGAGAGGAGTTCTGTATTCTGTTAGCTGGTGTCTCTCAACAGCATGCTCTCAAAAATGCAGAGGCTATTCGTCAAGCAATTGATAAGACGCCTGTGCGCTATCTAGGGAGGGCGATCTCTGTGACGGTCAGTATTGGCTTGGTTGAGGCGCATGCGTCGAGTTATATCGATGAAATCCAGCGTCAAGCAGATGCCAATCTTTATGATGCCAAATCACAAGGGCGGAATAGAGTTGTTGCATAACACAATTGAACATCGACCTTCTCTGCTGTCTCTTGAGGCTGCAGTACACTTTTATCCATTGCCCCTATTGCCTGTTGAAAGCTTGGCTAGATCTGACCGGGCCCTAGTATTGCTGGGGGCTTCACCAAGCATTTTTCAATACCAAAAGTTATCCGATTCAAACTAAATTATTAGCATCTCTAACGCAGAAATGTCCAAAGTCTTTAAGGCCGAATTTTTACACGTGGCACTTTCTAGCTCGAAAGTGCCCCAAAATGTTTTAGTGTAAATACACTACACCTTTTCTAAGGCGTATTTTTGCCGAACTAAAACTTATCCAAACTCACCTACCCAGAAATTATACCTCACTGAGCAGACTAAATTTTTAATTTGCTGAATTAGTTAATGATTTTTTGTTGAAAGATTAAAATATAGACTGCACTATTACCACGTAAAGAACGGCTTAGCGCCACATAGAAAGCGTTATGCGACTCACGAGTGCTGCGATAAAGGATAAAAATATTATGTATAAAGTCGGTATTGTTTTGTTTGATGATTTTACAGATGTAGATTTCTTTCTTATGTATGACTTACTTGGCCGAACATCTGATAGTTGGACGGTTAGTGTACTTGGAACTAAATCTGAACATAATTCCCATCTTGGTATTAAAGTTAAAACGGACGGACATGTATCAGAAGTTGCTAATCAAGATGTAGTTCTTATCACCAGTGGCAAACGTGGTATCCCAGCGGCGATAAAAGATCTTGGGTTTATGTCGGCATTGAATCTTGATCCGAATAAACAGCTAATTGGATCAATTTGTGCGGGGTCATTCATCCTTCATGAGCTCGGTTTACTTAAAGGCAAGCCGTTAACGACAAACCCAGATGCAAAGACTGTTCTAGAAAGCATGGGAGGGGACGTTCAAGACCTACCTCTAGTGATAGAAGGCAATATAGCAACTGCCGGGGGTTGTCTTTCACTGATGTATCTAGTTGGTTGGTTAGCTGAGAGGTTGTTTGACTCTAGTAAACGACAAAGCATACAAAATCAGTTAATCCCTGCTGGGCAATTAGACCTATTTGAAGAGCTTATTTCCACAACTATTCAATCTGCTGAATTGGCAAATTCGCATACAAGTGTTTAAGGTATTCAAATTAATTTTTCGAATCTGGAATAGGGCGTTTAGAGTAAATACTCCTTCGCATTCTATAAATATGATTTACCCTACTAATAATTATCCGACGTTAATTTCGACGTAAATCCTAAAACTAGTTCATTCTAAAGCTGTCCCTTGTTGGCTAATGACCAAAAGTATACTTTCTTGAGCAAACTTATTCTTCTACGAGAACGTCGCTTTTGATGATGATATTGTGGGGTTATCGCCTCCACTTTCAACTTCGCTTTCATTTGACCTCCATCCACCAACACAAGCTGCCTCCGACGCAGTAAGCCAGCAGATCTTTCCAATCAAACGTGGCTCCCAAAATCACAGCTAGAGGCGATGAAGGTTCGATACCAAGCCAAGCAGCGACCTGTAACAGTTGCCCCAACTCGACAGCAAACGCAATCAACATCACCAGTGAAACCAGCCAATTAACGGGCATGGAGAACAAGCTTGCAAGAAAGTAGTAGAGCCAAACCACAACAAGAACATCACCAAATGTCGGACGAATAAAGCTATCTCGAACATAGAGCGCGATAACGGCCAATGCGATAAAACACACCAAGCTTTTCAGTCCATTTTTTACAGAAAATCGCAGGTGAATAGCGGACTTCTCTTCCACCATATCGCTTGGCTGACCAGTGATAGTAGCTCGCTTAAACATCTTCATGGTTCGCCTTTGCACTTTTTTCTGTTTTCTTATTTCGGGCGTACCAATCGATGTTGCGTGTAATGACCATAGTGAAGCTCAAAATCACGAAACACAGTAATGTACCCATGACCAATGCGTAGCTCTCTGCTTGCAGCAAGCCAAACAACAATCCGTAGAGTGTGAGCAAACACGCTCCAAATATCACGCCGTGTTTGGTGTTGCTCAACATACCGCTCACGTACACACTTAAAAGCCCCGTCGATGCGACTGCTGACACCACATACGCCCAGTTAAAACCTAAGTGTTCACTCATCGAAATCAACAACAGATAGAAAAGCGCTAAAGCCAGACCAATAAAACCATATTGCACTGGGTGAACCGGACGCGCTTGGAATAGCTCCAGTAAGAAGAAACTCGCAAACACTAATGTGATAACCAACAGTGAATAGTTCACTGCTCGGTGGGACTTCAAATAATGGTCAACGGGATCAATCAAATCTACGCCCATTTGTCGCTGTTCAAGCTCGTCACAAGCGTGATTCGATGACAAACAGCTTTGGAACAGCTGCGCGATATTGGTAGAGAAGTTATTGCTCGCCCACTGTGCTTTAAATCCATCTTCAGATACCTCTGACGACACTGGTAAGTAATCACCGACAAAGCTTGGATGCGCCCAAGTTGAAGAGAGTCCAACCGTTGTTTGACTGCCGATTGGTGTGACTTGAAGCTGACCCATCCCTTGCAGCAAGAAGTTAAGATCGAACGCCAAAGGTTGCTCTGCGTTTAGATCTGCAAGTCTCAGAACACTGTGGAAGCCTTGTGGTAACTGATCTAACCCCGTTCCCGGTGCGACTTCGATATCAGAGCTCGCCATGGTCATGTCATCCATCCGAATCAATCCACGGCTGTCTTCAATGCCAACCACTAGGCTCATATTTTTAATATCAAGCCTCTGCAACGCCGCGAGATCGTCTGCATCAAAAGCGCCTTTCAGCGACACTTGCGCTTTGTATAAACGCGCGCGGTAAATGCCTCGGTACTTTTCAAAACTGTCCAGATCCGCGCTCATATCGAAAGTGCTGGGTAGGAGGAATTTACGACGCTCTTTAATCTGTACTTTGTCATATCGGTAACTGGTTTCGCTGTAGTTAACCATGATGAATGGACCAATGATGCGTTGCTCACCGCTGCTGCTGCGTGCGATGTCATGTCTGACTTCATCTTGGCGATATGAGCGTTCTGAGATCAGCCCTGTGACCATTGAAAGCGGGATTTGCAGTAAAACAAACAAAAACAGCACGAATGCGAACTTCGTGCCGAGTTGGTTATTGAGGATCTTTTTCATGTTTCATTCTCCATTTGCTGATGGGGTTAATCTAAATCAGCAATTTGGAGAACAAATGGAGCTAATGTGGAGTTTCTATGGAGTTGGTAAAATCAGGGTCACTTTCACGCCAGCATCGACGTTTTCGACTTGCAACTGACCTTTGTGCAGCTTGGTCACCTGCTCAACAAAATTCAGCCCAAGCCCAGTACTCTTAACACCATTTTCCCGAGCGAGGGAATAAAAGCGCTCGGTCAAACGAGGCATAGCATAGTCGGGAATGTGAGGGCCTGAATTGAAAATCGACAGGCATACCTTCTCTTTCGTGACCTCAGTTTTCCAATCAATGCGTCCCTCTGAATGAACAAAATCCAGCGCATTGTCCATCAAGTTAAAAACGGCTTGTTTCAGTAAGAAGACATCACCAAGTACGGAGAGGTGATCATCAATTTGGATGTTGGCAGTGACCGACTTAGCACTCAAACGCGCATCCGCCGATTCAACCACTTCATTGACCATTTGTTTTAGCGAGATAGCTTCGACTTGTTCTAGCTCGGGCCGCTTTTCAATACGAGCAAGTTCTAGCAACTTATCTATCAATGATTGCATGCGGTCGCTTTCTCGCTCAATGTTGCCAGCAAAGCGCGCGACCTTTTCTTCAGGCAATGGCATTTGCAATATTTCACTCGCACCTTTAATCGCTGATAACGGGCTTTTCAGCTCATGAGTCAGCGTCTGTACGTACTCTTCCACATATTGTTTACCATCGAGCTGATTGCGCATTTTTTCTAATGCGTCGCTTAGCGTGCCGTACTCATAAAAGATACGAAATGTCGGCTTAGAGACCTTTTCGCCCTCACCCATTTTGGTCGCATAGTCTTCTAGCTTGTTCAGTGCCGAGTGAACTCGCCAAGCAAACAATGCCCCTGCCAATAGCACTAAACCACTCATCCACACCATCCAAAATAATACATTGCGTTTAGAAAGATCGATGAAGGGTTGTACTGAGCGATTGGATTTTGCCACCGTCACGCTGCCAATGATTTCGCCTTTGTGGTAAATGGGTGCAGCAACGTGCATAACGGTTGAGAGCGGATCTTTCGGGTCTTCGATGGTACTGCGCGCGCCGTATTGACCACGCAACGTGAGATACACATCGTTCCATTGCGAGTAGTCTTTGCCAACGCCTTGCTGCCAAGAATCCGCAATCACAATGCCTTGTTTATCGGTAATATAAATTCGATGGTTGATCGCTTTTTTGCCAATTTCCCAAATGCGCGCTTGGGGTTCTCGCTGCCCATAAGCCGCTAGTAGTTTGGAGAAGCGACTCTCAGACAACTTTCCGTTTGCAACGTATTCTTCCGCCAATACCGCGAGTAAGTTCGCCATATCCACCAGTGTCTCTTCGGTGGTTTGACGCACGGTAGGCTTAAGTTCTTGGACAACCGTTTTGCTCACCATATAAGCCGTCATTCCGACTAAGATGAAGTAGAGAAAAAACAGTCTGAGTCCAAGTGGGATCTTCGGCCAGCGATTCATCATTCACCTTTAATGCAGTAAAAGTAACCAAATCCACGCTTGGTACAGATGCGTTCAGACATCTCAAACGGCTTCAACTTATGGCGAATAGCTTTGATATGGGTATCGATATTGCGCTCGTATGCGGCCTCCGGCGCCATGTCTGCCGCGACCATGAGCTGCTCTCGACTCAATACATTGGAAGAGACGGAGATCAGCTTATCGAGGATCTTAAATTCGACCGCAGTTAACCCAAGCATTTGTCCACCGACACCATAATCAAAGCTCTGCGCAACCAAATCGTGGCTCACTTGAGGTTGTTCTGGAACAGCAACAGGCTCCGGCTTGTGCTCCTTCATTGGCGCTTTAGCTTTGATTCGAAGTTTAATGCGAGCCAACATTTCACGCGGGCTAAATGGCTTAGTCACGTAATCATCCGCGCCAATCTCCAAGCCTACCACTCGGTCAATTTCATCGCTTCTTGCGGTGAGAAAGATAATGGGAATATCAGAAAACTCACGGATGGTTTTGCACAATTCAAAACCATTACCATCCGGTAAGCCTACGTCTAACACAAGTAACGCTGTGGAGTTGTGCTGCAAAAAAGCTAAGCCCTCTCCTGCCGTTGCAAACCACTCTGCGTGGTAGCCGTCCATCTCTAATACATGAATCAGGTTCTCTGCGATGGCAGATTCATCCTCAATAATGACGACGGTTGATTGGTCGCTCAATGTCTTAACCTCGTTGGCTATATTTATCTTAATTTCGTCGTTACTTGTCTACCCTGAGGTTAAGGCTATCGAATTGATACTGGAAAGGCAAAGTTCGTGAACCATCTCTGGAGATTGTTACAAAAAATCAACTCCAGATGAGAGATCTTCATCATCAATACTGGATCGTGGATTAAGTGATTTTACCATAATACGGCTCTTCTCCGCTTAGA
>NZ_JBFRVM010000050.1:46233-59270 GCF_041475145.1 Vibrio sp. 10N.222.49.A3 | reverse complement strand
CTTATCCGAACGGCATTATAACTTAAAGTTAGGCTTTTTATTCAATCAACGTATTTTAGTACGAGGCTTTTAACCGATATTATTGTGCAGGAGCTGCTTCAGCGTTATCGATATTTAGTAGTTCTACTTCGAATACTAGCGTTGAGTTAGCTGGGATAGTCGGTGTATCTTGCTCACCGTATGCTAGCTCTGGTGGGATAACGAACTTGTACTTAGAACCCACTTGCATCAATTGTACGCCTTCAGTCCAGCCTGGGATTACGCGGTTTAGTGGGAATGTTGCTGGTTCGCCACGATCGTAAGAGCTGTCGAACTGAGTGCCGTCTGTTAGCGTACCTTTGTAGTGTACTTGAACCGTATCAGTATCTTTTGGAGAAGCGCCTTCACCAGCCGTCATTACTTGGTAAAGTAGACCAGATTCAGTTTGCTTAACGCCTTCAGTTTTAGCGAACTCAGCGCGGAAGTCATCACCCGCTTTCTTCACTTCTGCAGACTTTTCTGCCGCTTGTGCTTGCATCGTTTCAGCAACACGCTTGTCTAGAGCTTCAAGAGCTGCACGAGTCTCTTCTTCGTTAAGTGCCGTCTTCTCTGCGAATACGTCTTCGATACCTTGAAGAACCATCGCTTTGTCTAAGTTAATACCTAGCTCGCTTGGCTTATCAATGCTTGTGCTTAAGTAGTTAGCGAAAGATACACCGATTGCGTATGCCGCTTTGTCATCTTCTGTTTTAAAGTTTACTGCTGCAACTTTAACTTCTTCTACCTGTGGAGCTTCTGCCTTTGGTTCTTCTTTCTGACAACCAACTGCTAGCATAACCGTTGCGGCAAGCAGTGATACTTTTAAAACTGATTTCATTGAATTCTCCAATTAATGGCCAAGCCATTGGTTATTGTGCACAAATCTAATGATTAGATTGGTGTGAATACGTTAGTTATAACAATATACTAGTCATATGTCTTTCGACACAAACCGGATTATTGGATGTGATGCGAATATTTTTCCACTCATTGCTATGTACGATTGTCATCACCTTGTTAAATGGCTGCTTTTTCTTCCAAGATGATGACCAACGCTGGGAAATTGAACCCAACGGCGCCACCAGCTTTGCCCTAAGTAGAGATGGACGCTTCGCGCTGCTCTACTCGCAGCAAAAACAGCTGCTCCTTTGGGATCTTGCCCAAAACAAAGAACTGGCTCAACTTGGTCCACAAGATCAATCCGAAAATCAAGTATCGCGTATTCGCATCTCTGACAATGGTCGCTTTGCCATTACCGCCAGTCAGATGAATTTCGCCGTTTGGGACTTATCTTGGACACAAGCTGAAGGGCTATGGTCGATTTCCGATGGCTTAATTCGCGATGTTGATATCTCTAGCAACGGTGAAAAAGTACTGCTGGGCCTATCTAATGGCAAAGCTATCTATGTGGACTTAGTCACCGGACGCCGTCTGGAGTTCCTCGCTCACCGAGAAAAAGTTAATTCCGTCTCCCTATCTTCGAATGGGCGCTACGCATTATCAGGCGGTAACGACTATAAAGCTTACCTTTGGGATACCGAATCAGGCTTGGTATTGCGTACATTCGAGCATGAACAAAGAGTCGTACGAGTTGCCTTACAACGAGATGGAGAGCTAGCTTTTACCTCCGATGGAGGGAATCAAGCGATGATCTGGGATCTTGAGACAGGTGAACCTCAAGCTCAATTGCAGAGCTGGTCTCGACAGCTAATTTTCTCCAGTGCTCGCTTTTCTGATGACGGCAGTATGTTGGTAACAGGTACGCCATCTAGCCAAGTGAGCGTGTGGAGTACTCAAGATGGTAAACGCATTTCTCGCCACGACGCCGAGCCATTAAAAGATGCTCGCCCTCCTCGTGCGGTAGTGTATGATGCAGCCTTTGATGATAAGAACCGTGTGATATCGGGCACCTCTGCGGGCATTGCCCAAGCTTGGAATGTGGATTAAGAACGATGACAGAAAAGCGAGTTGAACAATTAGAAAGCCGCGTGAATGACCTAGAATGTCAGTTGGCTTTCCAAGAGCAAACCATTGAAGAACTTAATGAAGCGCTTAGCCAACAACAGATGTTGATCACGAGAATGCAAGACCAGATGAAGTTCGTGGTTGGCAAAGTAAAAAATATGGATGGCTCAAACCTCGCTGACGCATCAGAAGAGACGCCACCCCCACACTATTAAGTGCGGTTTAAAGATAACGAATTAATTCTAGCGACGCATATCGTTAGTTTCTCGTCCTCAATGTGTAAACACATGTCAGGACGGGACATAGAGAACCAAAAGGGCGACAGATACTTATCTGTCGCCCTTTTGTTTGTTTAATCTGCGCTAATTCAACTAAAGTCAGTTAAGGCAATACAAACTTAGTCATCGGCATAAATTTTCACTTCCACGCAGCCATTAGTATCAACACTCGCACGGTACATTCCTGAACTGTTCATACCGAAATGAATATCACCTTGTCCATCGATAGCAATCAAGCCACCTTCACCACCCATGGTTTTCAATTCACCTTGAATTATCGTTTCACAAGCCGTATGCACATCTTCCTTGAGATAACGCATTCGTGCCGCCACATCACTGGCAACCATCTTTCTAAGGAAGAACTCCCCCATACCTGTTGTTGAAACGGCCACATTGCCATTTTCAGCAACAGTGCCTGCACCGATGATTGGAGAATCTCCCACACGACCGTATTTTTTATTGGTTACGCCACCAGTGCTGGTTGCGGCTGCTAAGTTTCCGGCTTGGTCTAATGCGACCGCGCCAACCGTGCCGTACTTTTTATCATCTGGATATTTATCAGCTTGCTCTTCATCATATTTCGCTTCAGACAAAGCAAAAATACCTTTCTCTTTCATCGATTGAAGTTGGTCATAACGACGCTCAGTAAAGAAGTAATCTTGCTCGGTGAAAGTATGGTCATGCTCAAACGCAAACTTCTCGGCGCCTTCACCAATCAGCAGCACATGGTCGCTTTTAAGCATCACATCACGCGCAAGCTCAATTGGATTTTTGATATGGCGGACACCGGCAATAGCCCCCGCATCCATTTCACGACCGTGCATCACAGAAGCATCCATCTCAACAAATTCATCATGAGTCAGAACAGAACCTTTACCAGCATTAAAGTGGGGACTGTCTTCCATCACCTTAACTGAAGCAACCACTGCATCTAGCGCATCACCACCCGACTGTAATACTTGATAGCCAGCCAAAACCGATTTTTCCAAAGCCTCGGTAATACCCGTTTTTAATTCATCACTCATTTGCTCTCGTAAGATGGTGCCTGCACCACCATGAATGGCAATTGAAAAAGGCTGTGACATACAAACTCTCCACTGACGTCAACTTATAATGTTGTGCTATCAATACCACATCCAAGATTTGATGTCTGATAGCGAAAACCAAACTATTTACGAACGCTTAGATTTGCGGACATTTAGTTTAGTAGATGAAAAGCCAACTCAAAAAGCTAGCACCCTAAACGAAAAAAACCTCCACAAGGGAGGCTTTCAATATTCTTAAACTAAACCGTTAATTCGGTATTAGTGAGAACCACAGCTACCGCCGCCGCAGCAGCCGTCTTTTTTCTCTTCAGCATGGTCATGGCCTTCGCCACCACAGCAACCACCTTCGTGATCATGATCGTGGTCGTGACCGCCACAGCCGCCTTCTTGGTGTACGTGACCGTGTTGAACTTCTTCTTCAGTCGCTTCACGAACCGCTACAACTTCAACGTCAAACGTTAGAGTTTGGCCAGCTAGCATGTGGTTACCGTCAACAACAACTTCGTCGCCATCTACTTCAGTAACTTCAACTGGGATTGGACCTTGGTCAGTATCCGCTAGGAAACGCATGCCAACTTCGATTTGCTCAACACCTTGGAATACGTCTGCAGGAACACGTTGAACTAGGTCATCGTTGTGCTCGCCGTAAGCGTCTTCTGGAGTAACAGTTGCTGAGAACTTGTCGCCAGCGACTTTGCCTTCAAGCTCTTTTTCAAGACCTGTAATTAGGTTGTTGTGACCGTGAAGGTAATCTAGTGGAGCTTCTGCAGTTGATTGGTCAACTACTACGCCATCTTCAAGTTTCACTTGATATGCAACACTAACTACTACGTTCTTTTCAATTTTCATGAGAGCTCCAAGGAGGTTTGGACTAAGCTCGAACAGTTGAGCTTAGGAAAAATTCTGTACCCGGATATTATGGGGATCAATTGACGAAACTCAATCACTCAGGCTTAAAAATACCGATCATTTCTTGATTCGCGTGTTCAGATTTCTCTACAGTTTTCGGTTTACGCTGTTCTGTGAAGTCACAATCGACGCATTCCACCAGCTCGATATTATTTTCAATCCACCAGCGGAGTGTGTCTTGAGTCTTGCAGCTTGGGCAGCTCGCCCCTGCGATAAAGCGTTTTTTCTGTTTCACGTTCATATCCTTTACAACTCTGGATTCGCAGTTCTTCCGATCTAGATCTATTAAAGACAAAGCAGAGACCACGTTTATTATTAGATTAGTTATCTAGACTTTTATTTCTAGAGCTCAAGCTATATTTCTAGAGCTCTAGCATTAGTTATCACTTCAAGCTACTGCCAATAGTTTCGAGATTGGTGATCATTTTCCATCTCGTGTCCAAAAATCTCTTCAAGCTCTTTGCGAGCCTCTTTCGCTCTTTGGGCTAACTCGGCATCTTCGTTATGCTGAGGCAGCAACTCTTTCAGCATACCATTATCCAGTTTCCTAAAGTGTGCTTCTGCTCGCTTCGCTTTATATGGATGCATGCCAAGTTCGGTCAATGTTTGACGACCTAAATCTAATGCCCCAAGGAAGGTTTCACGCGAGTAGTTGCTCACACCGTGGTTAAGTAATTGATACGCTTCAACACGGCTTCGAGCACGCGCTAAAATCTTTAACTGTGGGAAATGCTGCTTACACAAGTCGACAGTTTTCATGATTTCGTCTGGAGAGTCGGTACACAACACGATCGCTTCCGCTTTGTCTGCACCTGCGGCACGTAACAGTTCTAAGTGTGTTGAATCACCATAAAATACCTTGTAGCCGAACTTTCTCAGAATGTGTATTTGGCTGGCATCACTCTCAAGAACAGTGATGCGAATCTTGTTGGCGTACATCAAGCGGCCAATGATCTGACCGAAACGACCAAAGCCCGCAATAATCACTCGAGGGCTACGATCGACCACATCCGAAGACATCGCACTTTCGCTGATTTGGTTCAGCTGACGAGCAAAGAATCGGTCTTGCAGCTTAAGCATCAGCGGCGTGGTCACCATAGACAGGCTCACTACCACCAGTAAGAACGACACCTGTTCGCCACTTAAGATGCCCTGCGCACTCGCCGCGGTAAAAATAACGAAAGCAAACTCACCACCTTGGCTGAGAATCATCGCCATTCGGCTACGCGCTTTTGCCTGTGTTCCAAAGATACGAGCTAGCGCGTACAGCACTAAACCTTTCAACACCACGAGGGCCATTACAGCTATTAGTATTGCGAATGGGCTTTCTGCCAATAAACCTAGGTTTACTGCCATACCCACAGAGATAAAGAACAGACCAAGCAGTAACCCTTTGAATGGGTCAATCGCGATTTCTAACTCGTGTCGATATTCACTTTCAGCCAGAAGTACGCCCGCCAAGAAAGTACCTAATGCCATCGACAAACCAATCTGCTGCATGATGACGGCAATACCAATCACCAATAACAGCGCTGCTACCGTGAACAACTCACGCACACCGCTCATGACTACATATCGGAACAGTGGTCTCAACAAGAAGTGACCACCGACAAGCAAGCCAATTACACCGCCTAGCATCCACAACATGTCAGCCCAACTGCCGCCCGTATTACCCGCAAGCAAAGGCAGCATCGCCAACATAGGGATAACGGCAATATCTTGGAAAAGTAATACCGCAAAGCCTGACTGCCCCGCTTCTTTGCCACCAAGCTCTCGCTCTTCAATAACACGCAACGCAATAGCGGTCGAAGACAAAGCTAAACCCATACCGATGACTAAGCTAGTTTGCCAAGTTAAACCAAACATACACGCGATGGCAGTAATAATCAGAGTGGTGATCAGCACTTGCGCGCCACCGAGTCCTAGAATGGGGGCTCGCATCTGCCACAGTTTTTTCGGATTAAGTTCGAGACCAATCAAGAAGAGCAGCAGTACCACCCCGAATTCGGAGAAGTGTAGAATCGCCTCTACATCACTGATTAAACCAAGCCCCCATGGGCCAATCGCCACACCCGCTAATAAGTAACCGAGTACCGACCCTAATCCAGCGCGCTGTGCGATAGGAACCGCAACCACAGCAGCTGCTAAAAATATAACGCTACTTTGTAGAAAATCGTTAGTCAGAGCCATCATTCGCTCCTATATCTTGTAGCGGGTCTCGCAACCAATTTCGATACGCTTCTGCGTGTTGGTAACGCGTCATATCGGTGACATTTCGTGCCCAGTGTAAAACCAAAGGGGATATCCAGTGCATCTGACACAAAGCAGCCGTTAGCTCGAATGGTTGCAAAATCTCTTGTAATGGATATTTATTATAGCCTGCGGCACCAAACGCCTCTTCTTTACCACCGGTAGTAATCACACTGCGCCAGTGTTTACCTTTAAGCGCACTTTGCTCACCAAACGCAAAACCCTTGCCTAATACTCGGTCAAACCACTCTTTAAGCAGTGATGGGCAGGAATACATAAACAAAGGGTGTTGGAACACGATCACATCATATTCAAGCAGCAATGCATGCTCAGAAGGCACATCAATAAAGAAGTCAGGATAGATGGCGTAGAGATCGTGGACTTTGACATTCCCAAGCGACTCTATCTTTTTAACCATGATCTGGTTAGCGATAGAGGTTTGTGGCTCTGGATGCGCATAGATGACCAGCACCTTTGGCACGGGGTTGTCTGTCGAGGGAGTATTACTCATTCCTTTGAAACATTCCTTTGAAGGCTAAACGGTGGCAAGGCCACAAGAATTTAAGCAAAAGTTACTAATATGTTATTGGCATCATAACGCAAATTGCATTGTGATCGACTTTTATCTGGTTTCAGCCTACTATGCAGGCGTCTGTTCACCTCTAATTTCTATGCTATTTCAATTATGATTACTTTCTCTGATATTCAATTGCTACGCGGCGGTAAGCCACTCCTCGACCAAGCATCTGCGACTTTTCACCCTGGCGACAAGATCGGTTTGGTTGGTAAGAATGGCTGTGGTAAATCTACGCTGTTCGCCCTAATTAAGGACGAACTGTCTATTGATGCTGGCTCATTCAGTAAACCAGCCCATTGGGAAATGGCTTGGGTTGCTCAAGAAACACCTGCATTAGAAAGAACAGCAATTGAATACGTGATTGATGGCGACCGTGAATACCGTGGCCTTGAAGATCAACTGGAGAAAGCCGAACAAGCCGACAACGGCACATTAGTCGCAGAGATCCATGGCAAGATTGAAACCATTGGTGGTTATAGCATCAAAGCACGCGCGGCTGAGCTGTTAGACGGCCTGGGCTTTCGCCAAGAACAAATGACATGGAACCTGACTCAATTTTCAGGGGGTTGGCGTATGCGTTTGAACCTAGCGCAAGCCCTACTGTGTCGCAGTGACCTACTGTTACTCGATGAGCCAACCAACCACTTGGATTTAGACGCTGTAATGTGGCTAGAACGCTGGTTACAAAACTACCCAGGCACACTCGTTCTTATCTCACACGATAGGGACTTCTTGGATCCTATCGTCAACCGCATCGTGCATGTTGAAAATCAACTGCTCAATGAATACACAGGTAACTACTCGTCGTTCGAAACCCAACGAGCGCAAAAGCTAATTCTGCAACAAGCGATGTACCAAAAGCAGCAGAAACAAATGTCGCACATGCAGAGCTACATTGACCGTTTCCGTTATAAAGCTTCAAAAGCTCGCCAAGCGCAAAGCCGTATTAAAGCGCTAGAGAAAATGGAACAAGTACTGCCCGCTCAGTTTGATAACCCTTTCAGCTTTGAATTTAGAGAACCAGACGCACTACCAAACCCAATCATGATGATGGACGAGGTCTCTGCAGGTTACGATGACAATCTGATTCTAGAGAAGATTCGCCTAAACCTAGTACCGGGCAGCCGTATTGGTTTACTTGGTCGAAATGGTGCAGGTAAATCGACGCTGATTAAGCTGCTTTCAGGTGAACTGAAACAACAAGGTGGCGAGCTAAGCTATTCGCAAGGCGTTAAAATGGGTTACTTTGCCCAACACCAATTAGAGACGCTGCACCCGGAAGAGACACCACTTCAGCACATGATGCAGATTGCGCCAAAACAAACCGAGCAACAACTGCGTGACTACCTAGGTAGCTTTGGCTTCCAAGGTGAAAAAGCGCTCGATAAAGTGGCACCGTTCTCCGGTGGTGAAAAAGCGCGTTTGGTATTGGCTCTGCTGGTATGGCAAAAACCGAACCTATTACTACTCGATGAACCAACCAACCACTTGGATCTCGATATGCGTCAGGCACTAACGTTTGCATTGCAGACGTTTGAAGGCGCGATGGTTATCGTATCGCACGACCGCTACCTACTTCGTGCCACTACTGATGATTTATACCTTGTACACGACCGTCAAGTTGCACCGTTTGATGGTGACCTTAGCGATTACTACAAGTGGCTAACCGAACAACAGAAAGTTGAGCGAAAAGAAGCACAAGCATTGGCACCAGCAAAAGATGGCGCCAACAGTGCAGCAGCAAAAAAAGATCAGAAACGTAAAGAAGCAGAGTTCAGAAAACTAACCGCGCCGATTCGCAAACAATTAACTCAGTTTGAAAAGAAAATGGATAAGTTGACGCTTGATCTTGAAGAGGCTGAACAGCAATTATCTGACACTTCACTTTATGAAGCTGAAAATAAGGCTAAACTGAATAAAGTACTCGCTCTACAAGCGAGCAGTAAGTCACAGCTAGAAGAAGTTGAAATGGATTGGATGTCCACTCAAGAAGAGCTTGAGCAGATGGAACTGGATATGGATAGCTTATGAGCCCAGAGCACGCACCAATATCACTAACACTGGAACGACTATGGCAATTTAGCCTTCAGTATTACAGTGTGCGCGGTGTTAAGGATGCGTGCTTAGCTTTGCAAAACCAATTCCATGGCAACGTCAATCTACTACTGCTTCTCAAATGGCTTGATGAGCAGCAACTCTCTTTCGCTGAGGAGGAGTGGCACAAGGTGCAACAATGCTTAAGTCGCTCTGAAACCTTGCTTCATAGTTATCGAGAGCTGCGTAAACACCTCAAAGCACACGTTGTTGATTCACTCTACCGTGAAGCCTTACAATTTGAGCTGCAGCTTGAAAAGCAACAACAGTCCGACCTCGTCGACTGTATTAAGTCTCTTCAACTTACAGCGAACCAACAATCACCGCTCGCTTTACAGTACTGTCGTTTATTAGGGGCGGAAAATCTCTACGACGCTTTTTCTGAACCAGCACCACAGCCCTAACGCATTTCCTTTTCCTTTTATTCAATCAAGCTCCAAGCTTAACTGCGCTCGCTCGTTACCATGATCGCATGCTGACTAAAACACATTTGGGGGAGTCTTTAATACGCCCAACCTTGATATTATTCAACCAGTTACCTACCACCTATTTTGGTCGATCATATCAGTGAAACCCTTGCGCTTATGCTAAGAATCAACCAAGCTCAAATAAAAACGTGGGCGTTTCGCTAAAAGCTCAACACTTTATCAAAGCCCATAAAAGAAGCATGGACTGTTTTTATGACAATATTTACCGCTGCCGCTGGCCTATCGAATCCACATTTACAAACCTTAGTGCCAAGATTTATTAGAAAGCAGGCGTTGTTTGCTCCTCAATGGCAGACCTTAGAAACTCCCGACGGCGATTTCCTAGACCTTGCATGGAGTGAATCGCCAGACGGTGACACGCCAAGCAATGATGATAAAAGTAACAAGCCAATATTCGTTCTATTCCACGGATTAGAAGGGAGCTTTGAGAGCCCTTACGCCAACGGGCTGATGAATGCATTTGCTAAAGATGGTTGGCTATCAGTGATGATGCACTTTAGAGGTTGCAGCGGAAAACCAAATCGCTTGGCTCGTGCATACCATTCAGGTGAAGTCGAAGATGCGCGCTTTTTCCTAAGGCATCTGCACGCGCAGTTCCCCAGCAACCCCAAAGTTGCAGTTGGTATCTCTTTGGGTGGTAACATGCTGGCGAATTATTTGGCTGAGTATGCCGACGACCCATTGCTGTCGGCGGCGACCATAGTATCAGCTCCATTTGACTTGGCTTGTTGTTCTAGTCGCATTGAGCAGGGCTTCTCCAAGCTCTATAAGAAGTATCTACTCAACTCTCTAAAATCAAACGCCTTGAAAAAAGTTAACCTGCTACAGGAAAAGCTGGGGGTCACAGCGGAAACCATTAAGAAGATCACCAAACTGTATGAGTTTGATGAACAAATTACGGCGCCTCTGCATGGGTTCAAAAATGCCCAAGATTATTATGCACAATGCTCCGCACTGCCTAAACTCAAGAAGATCAAACTACCAACTCAGATCATTCATGCCAAGGACGATCCTTTCATGACCGATGATGTGATTCCAAAGTTCGTTCTGCCTGATAACATCGATTATCGACTGTTTCAAAAAGGCGGTCATGTGGGGTTCATTACTGGCAGCACACTCAAGCCAAGATTTTGGTTAGAAGAAGCATTACCCGCCTACTATGAAAGTCTACAAGATTCGGCATAATGACGAGTCTTAGTAAATAGCAGTAAAAATATTACTAAGCTCACTCATTTCTACAACAATAAACCTATCCATGAACATAAAAGAGAGAAGTATTTATGATCATCCCATGGCAAGACATTGCGCCAGAAACGCTGGAAAACCTCATTAAAGAATTCGTGCTGCGTGAAGGCACAGACTACGGTGACGTAGAGGTTTCACTGCAAAACAAGATTGATCAAGTGAAACATCAATTAGCCTCAAAGGAAGTCAGCATCGTATTTTCTGAGCTGCATGAAACCGTTGATATTCAAGTCACAAAACGCTTCTAGGCTGCGCTCATAAAGGAGCCGTGTTATAGTGGTAAACGATTGCTAACAAGTAAGTTACTCAAAAGACAAGGGTTGTCATGTCCGCTAAACATCCAATTATTGCGGTGACGGGTTCATCAGGAGCCGGCACCACCACTACCTCAGAAGCCTTCCGAAAAATGTTCAATATGATGGACGTGAAGGCCGCTTGGGTTGAAGGGGATAGTTTCCATCGCTTCACTCGACCAGAGATGGATGTCGAGATCCGTAAGGCTCGCGAGCAAGGTAAGCACATCAGCTACTTTGGTCCACAAGCCAATGATTTTGGCGCATTAGAAGAGTTCTTCCGTCAATACGGTAATGAAGGCACGGGTAAAGTCCGTAGTTACCTACATACCTTCGATGAAGCCGTGCCTTACAATCAAATGCCGGGCACCTTTACGCCATGGCAAGAGATCCCAGAAAATTCCGATGTGATGTTCTACGAAGGTCTTCATGGTGGCGTGGTAGATGGCGACATCAATGTCTCACAGCACGTCGACTTGCTGATCGGCATGGTGCCAATAGTCAACCTTGAGTGGATCCAAAAATTCGTTCGTGACACACGCGATCGTGGGCACTCACGCGAAGCAGTAATGGATTCTATTGTTCGCTCAATGGATGATTACCTTAATTACATCACTCCACAATTTTCGCGTACTCACATCAACTTTCAGCGTGTCCCAACCGTAGATACATCGAACCCACTTAACGCCAAAGGGATTCCAAGTTTAGACGAAAGCTTCGTGGTTATACGTTTGCGTGGCATCAAAAACGTCGATTTCCCCTACCTTCTGGCTATGATAGATGGCTCATTTATGTCACGCCACAACACGCTTGTGGTGCCAGGCGGCAAGATGAGTTTTGCTATGGAGCTCATTGTAAGGCCCATCCTACAACAGCTCATCGAAACCGGAAAAATAGGTTAACAAGACGTCATTCTGGTTGATTACTTTTCATACCGTGATCATGTGCACAATTTTGCGTAAAAAATCGTAGCTTGGTCACGATTAAAATCAAGAAATAGTACCTGAAAAAGGATACTATTCTTAAACGAAACACAAGATAGCTTGCAGCGCTCAACGAGTGCTCTTATCCTACAAGTCAATCCAGGCTTAGCTAAAATACGGAAAGCGGCAAGCATACCCTGCAGAGGAAGTAAGATATTATGGTTCTAGGTAAACCCCAAACCGATCCAACATTAGAGTGGTTCCTTTCACACTGTCATATTCATAAGTACCCTTCAAAAAGTACTTTGATTCATGCTGGTGAAAAGGCAGAGACCTTGTACTACATCGTTAAAGGTTCTGTGGCAGTTCTTATCAAAGACGAAGAAGGTAAGGAAATGATTCTTTCTTACCTAAACCAAGGCGACTTCATCGGTGAGCTTGGCCTCTTCGAAGAAGACCAAGAGCGTACTGCATGGGTTCGTGCAAAATCTCCTTGTGAAGTAGCTGAAATTTCTTTCAAGAAATTCCGTCAACTTATCCAAGTGAACCCAGATATCCTAATGCGCCTTTCAGCGCAAATGGCAAACCGTCTACAAGTAACTAGCCAAAAGGTTGGTGACTTAGCGTTCCTTGACGTAACAGGTCGTATCGCTCAAACGCTACTTAACCTAGCGAAACAGCCAGATGCAATGACTCACCCTGACGGCATGCAAATCAAGATCACTCGTCAAGAGATTGGTCAGATCGTTGGTTGTTCTCGTGAGACAGTAGGTCGTATCTTGAAGATGCTAGAAGAGCAGAACCTAATTTCTGCACACGGTAAAACTATCGTGGTATACGGCACTCGTTAATCTCGATTAACTGAGCCAAAAATTTGAAAGCCACCAAATGCAAATTTGGTGGCTTTTTTGTTTCCTGAAGATCCAGAGAGCAGATACGAGATACGAGATA
>NZ_JBFRVM010000050.1:6437-45451 GCF_041475145.1 Vibrio sp. 10N.222.49.A3 | reverse complement strand
CGAGATACGAGATACGAGAAGAACTCACAGAATCCTATTTGTAAACTTCCTCGAAGCGAAGCGTACCCGCATCTTTAGGGTAAAACCCGTGCTTGTATCTTTCTTTAACCGTTGGTGCTCTCAAAGATCTTGTCAGCCGATGCTGCAACAAATCCTGTATAAAGCTCACCATTCGCCATCGCATAA
Organism: Vibrio sp. 10N.222.49.A3; assembly: GCF_041475145.1. Classification (NCBI taxonomy): domain Bacteria; kingdom Pseudomonadati; phylum Pseudomonadota; class Gammaproteobacteria; order Vibrionales; family Vibrionaceae; genus Vibrio; species Vibrio sp. 10N.222.49.A3. The sequence goes on along the minus strand of NZ_JBFRVM010000050.1, from coordinate 45,265 downwards.
CGCTTAGCGAACTCGTAGAAGCCACCAGGAATCACCTCATTGCCTTCAACAAATGAAACTGGGACTTTGTCTGCCATTGTAGATGATTGCTCTAATAAGACCTCTGGAGAGCCTTTAACCTGACCGCCAGATGCATTGATAGTGAAACCTGAATCACTCAAATAGTCATTCACAGTCTGTACTTCATCGAACTCATTAAGCTGGTTCACACTCACCGTAAAGTGGTTTGCACCGTAACCATGAGCCGCTAACCAAGACGCGTATTCACTCTCTTTTGCTAGGACTTGGAAATCCGCGAAGCTCAGATCCCAAAGGCGACCACCAAACAAGAACTCATGACCTTGAAGCTTGCTTGCGTCTACTTGCTCAACCAACTTCGCAACGATCTGTTGTAAGTCACTTGAACACTCTTCTACCTTCAACTCACTAATGAACACTTTTGGTTGGTTTGGATCTGGGTGCTCGTAGTGCTTAGCCACTAGCTTCTTGCTCTCAAATAAGTAATCGCCACACGCCTTGTAACCTAACTCAAGAAAAGGTTTAGCCAATGTTTCAATACCTAGCGGTGCAACATTGAAAGTACGCAGTGCAATGTGATCGTTAATCAGGGCTTCGTCTTCTTTCAGCAAATGGTGTACTTTCTCAGCCGATGGGCAAAGCCTGTGAATGTAATCATTCCATAGTGATTTAAAGAGTAGATCGGGCGTCATGGTGACTCCTTGTCAGAGGTTCTAGCAAGCTAGTAATTTGGATTAGAAAGGGAGAGGCTGGACATAGAGTCAGCAGCCATCAGCCTGTGACATACTTGTTCTATTATTATCTACCGCCCAATCGAGGTGTCGGACGTGGGTGAAAATAGGAAGCGATAACACCGCTTCCTTATTACACAATCAATCAATGAATCTGTTACTCATGAACCTAGAGCTCATAAGCTTATGATTCATCAAGTTAAAGCTTAAGAACCAAAACTACAGCTCAATACCTGGGCTAAACGTAGTTGGCAGTTGAGTTTCACCACCTTCCATTGACGCCATTGGGTAAGCACAGTAGTCAGCCGCATAGTAAGCACTTGGGCGTAGGTTGCCTGAAGCACCCGGGCCACCAAATGGTGCATCACCACTTGCACCTGTTAGCTGGCGATTACGGTTAACAATACCCGCACGGATATGGTCAACGAAGTATTCCCATTCGGAATCGTCGGTTGAAACTAGGCCTGCAGACAAACCAAAGCGCGTGTCATTAGCCAGTTCAACGGCTTGCTCTAGCGATTGGTAGCGAACCACTTGCAGTAATGGGCCGAAGTACTCTTCATCTGGCAACTCAGCAATGTTGGTTGCATCGATAATACCCGGAGAAACAAACGCCGCTTCGCCCGCTTTTGCTTCGACTAGGCTTACACCACCTAACGATTGCAGATTAGCTTGCGCGTCCAAAATGAACTTAGCCGCCGCTTCGGAGATTTGTGGGCCCATAAAGGGTGCTGGTTCTGCGAACGGATGATCAACACGAATCTTCAAGGTAGCCGCAACGAGCTTATCGAGCAGTTGTTCACCCTTCTCGCCAACAGGAACATACAAACGACGAGCACATGTACAACGTTGACCCGCACTGATGAAAGCCGATTGGATAATGGTATAAACCGTCGCGTCAGCATCACCAAATTGGTCACTGATCACCATCGGGTTGTTGCCACCCATCTCTAGCGCCAGCATCTTGCCCGGTTGACCCGCGAATTGACGGTGAAGGATATGACCGGTATTAGCACTACCCGTGAATAGCACGCCATCAAGACCTTTAGCATCAGCCAGTGCGATACCTGTCTCTTTAGCGCCTTGCACTAGGTTGATCACGCCAGCAGGAAGGCCTGCTTCTTGCCATAGCTTCATCGCAAACTCACCTGTCCAAGGTGTCTGCTCTGACGGCTTAAATACCACGGTATTACCCGATAGCAGTGCTGGAACAATATGACCATTAGGTAGGTGACCTGGGAAGTTGTAAGGGCCAAATACCGCCATAACGCCTAATGGACGATGACGCAGTACGATTTGGTTACCTGCCGCTTCACGCGAAGCTTCACCAGTACGTTCGTGGTATGCACGAATAGAGATAGCGATTTTACCCGCCATTGCGCCCGCTTCAGTGCGAGTTTCCCAAATCGGCTTACCCGTCTCTTTTGCAATAATCTGTGCAATCTCTTCGCTGTTCTCTTTTACCTTCTCAGCAAAGTTCAACACGATCGCTTCACGCTCTGCAAAGCTCAGTTTCTTCCAAACTAAGAACGCATCACGAGCCGCTGCTACTGCAGATTCAACCTGCGCTGGTGTTGCACTATCGCCTTGCCACACGACTTCATTGTTGTATGGGCTTACTGATGTCATGGCGTCGCCTTGACCTGCCACCCACTGTCCTGCTATCCACTGAGTCATACTTCTATCCTTAAAATCTTCGACAGATAATCGCCGCTCTTATTGAGCCAACATACGAACGAATTCGCCTTCTTTTACTTCAAGAGCGCTTGCTACTTCAGATGATAAAATCACTGTGTCGCTTGCTTGGTCATACGCGCCTTTCGCGGCTACTGCGCGGAAGTTCTCAAATGAGGTATTACCAATTAGGAAGTCTTTAGAGCTGGAGTGCTCTGCAATTTTCACCTGAGCTCGAATCGCATGACGCACTGATTCAATGTTTCTTAAATCACACTCAACCGTTGGGCCTGCATCAAAGATGTCGACATAACCACGGTTAGTGAAACCTTCACGTTCCAACAACTTAAGTGCTGGGCGTGTATTATCATGTACCTCTCCAATCACCGCCTGAGCCTCTTTGCTCAGTAGGTTCACGTAGATAGGCAGCTTCGGCATTAGGTCAGCAATGAAGCCTTTCTTACCGATACCAGTGAGGTAATCAGCAAGCGTGAAATCAATTGAGAAGAAGTGCTCTTGCAGCCATTGCCAGAAAGGTGAGTTACCTTCCGCATCCGATACACCACGCATCTCAGCAAAAATCGTTTTCGAGAAACGCTCTGGGTGCTCTGACATGATCAGGAAGCGACACTTCGACATCAAACGACCATTCAATCCACCACGGAAAGCTGGACGCAAGAACAGTGTGCAGATCTCACTGCATCCGGTGTAGTTATTGCCGAAAGTCAGCAGCTTAACGACGTTATTCACGCCAAGCTTTTGCGATGAGTGAACCACTTTGCTGATGTGGTAAGAGTAAAACGGAACATCCCAGCCAATTGAGGCTTCGATGCCTGTCGTGCCTGCAACTTCTCCTGTTTCAGTGTCGAAGCCAACCATTAGGTAGCCTTCATCACCGGGTTCAGTCACGTCTTGTTTAGCAAAGCTGTATTCAGAGTGAGTAATTCGGTTAGTTAACAGTTCTTCGTTAACCGGAAGAGATGTGAATCCGTGACCAGATTCAACCGCGCAGGTATGCAGCGCATCGTAATCAGATAATTTTATTGGGCGAACAACTAGCATCAATATTCCCTCCAGATGCAAAACAGACCCAAAACCAGAAGCTTGGGCCTTTAGCAGTACGTCATGGGATCGCTCTAATGGCGATCATTCCTATGACGCCGCTCAGGCTAAACTAGCGTAGCGATTGCTTTGTCTAGTTTTGATAAACCTTCTTCAATTTCTTGTGTTGTGATAACCAGTGATGGAGTAAAACGAACTACGTTTGCACCCGCAACCAGTACCATCAAGCCTTGTTCGCCTGCTGCTACTAGTACATCACGAGCACGACCTTGCCATGCTTCATTAAGCGCAGCGCCTAGCAATAGGCCTTTACCGCGAACTTCACTGAATATTTGGTATTTGTCGTTAATCTTAGCTAAACCATCACGGAATAGTGCTTCGCGTTCTTTCACGCCAGCCAACGTTTCAGGTTGGCTTACTACGTCAACAACGGCTTCAGCAACAGCACACGCCAGTGGGTTACCACCGTAAGTAGAACCGTGCGTACCCACTTTTAGGTGTGTCGCAAGTTCAGACGTTGTTAGCATTGCGCCAATTGGGAAACCACCACCTAGTGATTTCGCTGTGCTTAGGATATCAGGTGTCACACCTAGACCTTGGTAAGCGTAAAAGTTACCTGTACGGCCATTACCTGTTTGCACTTCATCAAAGATAAGCAGCGCATTGTGTTTGTCACACAGTTCACGAACCGTGTTCACGAACTCAGATGTTGGAGAGATGATACCGCCCTCGCCTTGCAGAGGTTCCATCATGATTGCACAAGTACGATCAGAGATGTGCGCTTCTAGCGCTGCAATATCGTTGTAAGGCAGGTGAGTTACATCGCCCGGTTTAGGACCGAAGCCATCAGAGTAAGCCTCTTGACCACCCACCGTTACGGTAAAGAAAGTACGACCGTGGAAACCTTGTTTGAATGCAATAATTTCAGATTTCTCAGGACCGTGAACATCCGCAGCCCAACGACGAGCTAGCTTCAATGCTGCTTCATTCGCTTCTGCGCCAGAGTTGGCAAAGAATACTTTTTCTGCAAAACATACGTCGGTTAGCTTTTTCGCTAGACGCAGCGCAGGTTCGTTGGTCATCACGTTACTTAGGTGCCAAATCTTGTTTGCTTGCTCAGTAACTGCGTTAACCATTGCCGGGTGACAGTGACCCAAACAGCTCACAGCGATACCACCAGCAAAGTCGATATACTCTCGGCCTTGTTGGTCCCAAACGCGTGCGCCTTCCCCTTTTACTGGGATCATTTCCATTGGGTTATAACAAGGCACCATCACCTCATTAAACAGACTACGTTCTACTTTATTTTCCACTGTCATCGTACATTCCTTCTCGATACCGCAAGCTTCGCAAATAAGCGTAATGGTTCATAAGTGAGACAAAGATATTTTGTCTCGCCATAATCCCGCTGCAGCATTATATTTACATTTAATTAACCTTTTCAATAGTAGATTATTCTTTAGCCATCCCTCACAACCAGCTAAACGTCACTACCTATGACTATTTATGCATCAATTAATCTGTTTTATGAAGCTTTTTTTACCTAAACGTATGACTAGTAATAGCAAAGCCTTACTGGCACAGCGGTATATAGGGTTCGAGAGGAAATAACGCGAATAATTTTGCATAGGCTAAAAACTTAGCGAAGCGAGAGAGAAATGTTATAAAAAGTGATCGGCGTCAGAGGGAGAGAGGCGTGTAAAGCCCGAATTTAAACGCTTAACGAATGGGCTGACAGGTTTAACTGGCTTATTTAGGCGGAGAAAGGGTCAAATTTAAACACTTAGCGTGCTAGGAAGTTAGCGAGAAGTTGGTGTCCCTGCTCTGTTTTAATCGACTCAGGGTGAAATTGTACGGCATCAATCGGCAAGGTTTTGTGTTGATAACCCATGATCTCATCCATGCTGCCATCTTCAAATTCCGTCCAAGAGGTCAATTCAAAGCAGTCAGGCAGCGTGCCATTTTTCACCACTAGAGAATGGTAACGTGTCACGGTTAGAGGGTTATTCAACCCCTGAAAAACACTCTTGCCATTGTGGCGGATGGGAGAGGTTTTACCGTGCATCACTTGTCTGGCTCGCACGACTTCACCACCAAAGACTTGAGCAATGGCTTGATGACCAAGGCACACACCTAAGATAGGCAACTTACCCACGAAGTGTTCAATGACTTGCAGAGAGATTCCCGCATCATCGGGCGTACACGGGCCCGGCGAGATAACAAGATGGCTAGGATTCAGCGCTTCGATACCTGCGATATCAATCTCATCGTTGCGAACAACTTTCACAGTGACCCCTAACTCACAGAAATACTGATACAAGTTATAGGTAAAAGAGTCGTAGTTATCGATGATAAGTAACATGGGTCGAAATCGTTTGCTAAATACTAAATGATTGGGAGATATAGGGGCGGTATTGTGCAATACCCATGGCGAAAGGCAAGTGGAAACTGCATTTCGCCAATAATTAAGGCCAACCTAAGTTGACCTTAATTGTTTACAGATAACTTTCAGTTACCTGTATCAACTGGCTTGCGCAGTTAACGATGTCACTACTTGCGACGACGCCACATTGCTAAGCCAAACAATGACATCAATGCACCTAAGCCGAATGAACCACCGACTTTAAGCTCAAGAACTGCCGGATCATGATCCGATGAACGGAAGTGATCTTGGTGCTTCGGCAGATCACCTTTGAACTCTTCGTTGTAATCAAGCAACTTCGATTCACCGCCATTGATGTGCCAGTCAGTCGCATCCACCACCATGTCTTTCAGGCTGTCGCTGATCAACAGGTGATCCAAAGCGCCAACCTCATCATTGTATGAGTAGCTCCAGCTGTCTGGGTGCTTTTGAGCCACAGCATTAATGTAGCCGTAGTTCTTAGTAATCACCGCACCGTTATCGCCAAACTGCTCGACACCGTCAATGTAGGTGTTACGCGCCGCTTTGATTTGCTTACCGTATTTCTCTTCAGAGTAATCCGTCAGTACCAGCATTGGGTCTTCCATGCCGTACGAGTTCATATCACCCAGAATCACTTTATGGCCTTTGATGCCATCTAGCGCTTCACCCAGTGCAACCGCAGCAGCCACACGGAAGTTCTCACATGAGCCTTGCTTATCGGCGTCAACACCACCTTGGCCGCCCTGTTCGACAGGGGCTGCATCTTCCCAACACTTAGAACCTTTCGATTTAAAGTGATTAATCGCAACGGTCAGTTTCTCTTTGGTGCCTTTCACTTTAAAAGTTGGCGCCAATGAGTCACGTTGATAGTTCTTACCGTCTTCAATCACCTTGCCTGAATCGTCTAACACTTCTGGCGCTTGTTGGCTTGGCATCGCGATAACACGACTGTCTTTAAGCTTAACCACTTTCTTACGGTAGATAACACCTGTTGTAATGACATCAGTACCAATCGAGTCCATCTCGTCGGTCACGCCATCTTCGTTCGAATCGACAGCCACAAAGGTATAGCGGTCTTTCTTACGCTCAATGCGGTCATTCAGTTGGTTAACAAGCTGCTGAATGGCAGAGCCTTCACCAAAACCGTTGTTCTCAATTTCCATCAAACCAATGATGTCGGCATCTAGACGAAGAATCGCGTTCACAATCTTCTCTTGCTGCATCTCAAACTCAGTGATGGTGTTCGCGCCACGGTTGTTGCCGTGTTGGTTCGCGTCACCGCCAAATGGAGAGTTAAAGTAGTTCAATACGTTGAAGGTCGCGATACGTAGATCACCTTCATCCATATCAGGCTTGTCAGTACGTGGGTCATTTCGGACAAAGTTCTCAGCCGAGATCTGGTTGGTTGTCACTAAGCGATACTCGCCGTAGCTGTAAGTCAGCACGCCTTCTAGGCCAACAATGGTGTCATCAATACGGATGTAGTCTTCTGTTGAACCATCTTGGTCAATATCGGTACGGCCAAAGTCTGGGTAGAAAGGAACCTGTCCGTCACCGGCTTTTTGATCGGTTTCAACAAAAAGACGACGGTCTGCGTTATCTTTAGTTTGCTGTTTCGCATCTTCAGAGCCTGCTGCAGATAACTGGTTCGGCTGCATGTTAATACGCTCATGGGCCAGTACCATGTTGTTACGACGACCTGCGTAATCATAACCAAAGGTACGCGTTACACGCATATCAAGCGCTTCGGTTGCTTTCACCAACATGCCTTCATGGCGTTCAAGCGTTACAGCGAAGTTCTCGTCACGGTCTAAGGCTTCAATTGCTGTCGCTTCAGGCGCTTGTTGCTCGCCCTGCTTAAGCCATTGGTTGTTTTCAACTTTAAGCTGAGTATGACTGTAATACTCTTGAACCTTACCTTTCACACACACGACATCGCCCGCAGCCAGTTCTGAACTCGATTGATTGGTGTGGATAAATAGACCTTCAGAAGTGCTTGAATTAAAGTCATCCTCAAGTGCTTGCAGGTAGAAACCTTTGGTTATGCCAGTAGTGACTGCACTTACCACACCTTTGACGAAGTATTCATCGTCAGTGATGTATGGATAGCCATCAATGAACGGTGATGTTGCGCCTTCACCTTGGATCTCTTGAATAGTCGTGAATACAGGAGCAGAGCCATCTTGTGTACAGGCAAACGCGTCAGGCAACTCTACATTGTCTAGTGAACCTAGCCCTTCAATACTGTCCTTAGGTAACGATACCCATTGCGAAGCATCAAACGTCGCAGAAGGTGTTTGTTTAGCACGAACCAAAGTAACATCTTTCCCCCAGTCCACATCGCCCATCAAACCGACAACATCGTGCACCGAACCATCTGAATTCAAGATAGCCAGCGGATCGTCACCATTGTGATTAGCAATCGACGCGTTAAGAATATCAGCCGCCACTTTAATTTCGTTACTTGCGCTGGTGTGCGCAACCACAAGTACTTCACCGGGCGCTAAAACGTGGCCATTCAAAGGTAAAGTGGCGCCCCATGATCCATTACCATTCGCAGACTTCGCCAACGAGTAACCATCTAAATTAATGCTGCTATCGCCGTTATTGGCAATCTCAACCGCTTTGTTATAGCTGCCGCCTTCCACATATTGTGAAATAAACAAATCAGCGTGTGCGCTTGTGGTTAACAAGCTACCAATTGCCACTGCTAGCAATGAAGGTTTATGTAAAAGAGCCATCCGTTTCACCTAAGTTCATCGATTTATAGTCACTGCCATCTATGGGCAGTCATGTATTTTGTGGTAACTATCAGGTTTATTTATGAAAGGAATAAGTCAGTTGGCAAGAAAATGAGGAACTTATCACTTTGGAATCATCAATTGTTTGGCACGTTTTATATTTCCAACATATATAGAAACAAGAGTGACTTTATAAAACTTGAGGATGCCAAATAAGATCACCTGCACAGCATTAGTATGATGAATGTGTTAGCTAGATAATGCTTAAATTATCAATTCAAACAAGAGATTTACTGGGAAAGTAAATGGAGCGGGCAATAAAAAGCCCAAAGTAAACAAAGTCACTTTGGGCTTGAATTTCTAAACGAGTCGTTTTAGTTCACTCTATGGGCGAGTAACAAAACCTACCGCTTCGTATGCTTTTTTCAGTGTTACTGCAGCACGCTCAGACGCTTTTTCAGCACCCGCTTTCATTACTGCATCCATGTAAGCACGGTCAGCACGGATACGGTGGTATTCAGATTGAATCGGCTCAAGCATTTCAACTAATGCTGCGCCTACGTCTTTCTTGAATGGACCGTACATCTCAACGCCTTGGTATTGCGCTTCGATCTCTTCGAAGGTTTTACCCGTCGCTGCTGAGTAAAGACCCATTAGGTTAGAGATACCCGCTTTGTTTTCCCAATCGTGGGCAATACGTGGTGGCGTTTCTGCATCGGTTTGCGCTTTGTTGATCTTCTTGATGATCGACTTAGGCTCTTCTAGCAGAGTAATCACGTTCTTACGGTTGTCATCCGACTTAGACATCTTCTTCGTCGCATCTTGCAGGCTCATTACACGTGCATTCACTGTTGGAATGTAAGGTTCTGGAACTTGGAAGATTGGCGTTTCAGGACCGTAGATGTTGTTAAAGCGATTTGCGATATCACGCGCTAGCTCTAAATGTTGTTTCTGGTCGCTACCTACTGGCACCTGGTGAGCACCGTAAAGCAGGATGTCTGCAGCCATCAACACTGGGTAGTCGTATAGGCCTACGTTTACGTCATTTGAGTGACGTGCAGACTTATCTTTAAACTGAGTCATACGGCTCAGTTCACCCATTTGTGTGTAACAGTTAAGAAGCCAACCAAGTTGAGCATGCTCTGGTACGTGTGACTGAACAAATAGAGTGCTCTTCTTTGGATCAACACCGACAGCAAGACAGATTGCTAATGCGTCTAGAGTCGCTTCATGCAGTGCTTTCGGGTCTTGACGAACCGTAATTGCGTGAAGGTCTACAACACAGTATTGGCAATCGTAATCATCTTGCATCTGTTGCCATTGACGTAGAGCACCCAAGTAGTTACCGATACTTAGTTCACCAGATGGTTGAACACCACTCAATACGATGGGCTTGCTCATGGTTTTAATTCCTTTGCTTGTTAGCTAAGCTCGTTAACTTAGTTTCTTAACCTAGTATCTGAAAAACTTAGCTTCTTAACTTTAAAATAGAAAGCCGTACAGCTCTTCTGTACGGCTCATCCAGTGTACTCATTGATAAGTATTTTGCTAGTAGGTTAGCTAACTTTTATCCGCTTTATGCTGAAACTAGAACGACATCTAGTAATTGCGCAATATTGTCTGCGACATAGTCAGGGTTTGATACTGAAATCGACTCACCGTGGTTGTAGCCGTATGTCAGACCAAACGAGTGACAGCCGGCATTCTTAGCCGCTTTGATGTCATTGCTTGAATCGCCAACCATCAGCATCTCTTCAGCTTTTACATTGTGCTTTTCTAGCAACCAGTTCAGCGCGACTGGATTCGGCTTTTTCTCTGGGAAAGAGTCGCCGCCCAACACATCAACAAAGTACTTATCGATACCGTGTTGCGCCAGAACGGCTGGTACAAATTTCGATGGCTTGTTTGTTACAAGCGCCATGGTGAAGCCCGCTTTATCCAACTCAGCTAACGTTTCTTTTACTGATGGGTAAAGGTGGCTCAGCTTATGCCCACTCTGCTCGTAAAAATCATCAAACAAGATACGCGCTTTCTTTAGCAGTTCAGGCTCTAGGTTTGGATCAACCGTCAAGTTGCGGCTCAGTGAGCGCCCGATAAGAACGTCAGCACCATTACCCACGTAGTCGCGAACTTGCTCTTCGCTTACAGAAGAAAAACCCAGTTCCTGACAAGCCTGATCGGCGGCAATAGCCAAATCAGGCACGCTATCTAACAAGGTTCCATCCAAATCAAAGGCAATCAGTTTTATTGAGCTTAATGACATCTTACTTTCCTATTTATTATGTCCGTCTTATGAGTTGAGCTCCAAGACGTAAAAAAGGGGCCAATGAGCCCCTTAATATTCAATCTATCTGTAGTTTTACGATTATGCGTTTACTTTTGCAAGCTCTGAACGCATCTCATCAATCACTTCTTTGTAATCCGGTTGATTGAAGATAGCAGAACCGGCAACAAACATGTCTGCGCCCGCTTCTGCGATTTCACGGATATTATCTACCTTCACGCCACCATCAATTTCAAGACGGATATCACGGCCTGATTCGTCAATAAGTTTACGAACTGCGCGCAGCTTATCAAGTGTGTGAGGAATGAAAGATTGACCGCCAAAGCCAGGGTTCACTGACATCAGTAGAATCATGTCGACTTTGTCTAGGATGTAATCAAGGCAAGAAAGTGGCGTAGCTGGGTTAAGTACGACACCCGCTTTACAGCCGTGTTCTTTGATTAACTGTAGAGTGCGATCAACGTGCTCAGACGCTTCAACGTGGAAGGTAATCATTGATGCGCCAGCTTTGGCAAACTCAGGTACGATGCTGTCTACTGGCTTAACCATTAGGTGAACATCGATAGGAGCTGTGATGCCGTAGTCGCGCAATGCTTTACAGATCGGTGCACCAAAAGTCAGGTTAGGTACGTAGTGGTTATCCATCACATCGAAGTGCACAACGTCGGCACCGGCTGCGAGTACTTTTTCGACGTCTTCACCAAGACGAGCAAAATCTGCAGACAAAATCGATGGAGCGATTAGAAAATCTTTCATACCAAACCTCTTAAGAGTGAGTAAATTGCGAATATCACCGCCTTGTGACCTCTCATACACAAGTACAAGACTCAATCCCAAGACTATTTGGTGTGCAATTCTACCTAAGCACCTAAGCAGATCCTAGCAGTTCGAAAGATTAGTTTAAGAAAGTACCCGTGGGTCACTCAATTTAATGAGTTCGAGGATTATTCTGACGACGACAATTCTGTTGAAGCGTGTTGCTGGTTTTTCTCTTTATGGAAAAGCGCCAGTAACTCATCAACTTTATTGCGCCCTGCGCCATTACGGCTAATGGTGCGCTTAACCTTGACCACGTTCAGTTCCGCACCATGGTATAAACGGCGCGTTAAGGTGGTGTCATGGTTTGAAATCAAGACAGGAATATCGCGTTCCATCGCCGCTTTTTCAGCGACATCCGCCAGTGCAGCTTGGTCATCTAAGCTAAAACCATTACCTGCGTAAGAGGTAAAGTTAGCCGTGTTCGACAGCGGTGCGTATGGAGGATCACAGTAAACCACGCAACCTTTACGCGCGCGGCTAAAGGTTTCATGGTATCCCTCACAGACGAAGGTGGCTTTTTTCGCTTTCTCAGCAAAAAACTCTAGCTCGGCTTCAGGGAAATAAGGTTTTTTATAAGAACCAAACGGAACGTTAAAACCGCCCTTCTTGTTGTAACGACACAAGCCATTGAAGCCAAATCGGTTCATGTACAAGAAAGCTAACGAGCGATACATAACGTTATCTGTACCATTGAACTCAGCGCGAACATCTAAGAACACTTCTCTACGGTTATTCTCCGGACAGAACCAACGCTTCGCTTCAGTGATATAGGTTTCAGGATCGGTTTTAAGTAGATTGTATAGGTTGATAAGATCAGGATTAATATCTGCAAGTAGGTACTGTTCAAAATCAGTATTCAGAAATACTGATCCGGCACCGACAAACGGTTCTACCAATTTACGAGCAGGTGGCAGGTGACGTTGGATGTCTTCAACTAGGCCATATTTACCACCAGCCCATTTTAGAAAGGCACGCTGCTTTTTCATTTACTGCTCTATCTATCAACTCAAAAATAAGGCTGCGGAATGTAACATATTTTGAGGCTAAGCTCAGGGTTATTTCGCACGTTCTATCTCTCGATGCACTTGATTCATCGATTTTGCCCAAGGTTCCAACTGTTGAAGTGGTTTTGATAACGCACTTGCCGCATCTCGCGCCACTTGAATCGTTGGGTAATCTTGATAAGTGATAATAAACCACTTGGTGTCGTTACGAAGTGTTGGGTAAATACGAACCTTGTTCTCAAGCTCATACTCTTCAATGAAAGATTGTACATCTTCCAATGATGTCATCGCACTCAACTGCAGGGTATAAGCGCGCGGCGAGATAGCTTGTAGCTCTTCGCGTGCAAATGAAAATGTGATTTTTTTTGTCGGAGGTGCTGATTGTGTTAGCTCTGAACCTTCATTCGTTGCCGGCAATGACTCACGTTCCACAACATCAGGCTGCGGGAGAACGACTGCATCTGTCTTTTCTTCAACTACAGCTTCAATTGCACTGGTATCAACACTCTCAGATTTATCATCAAGCAAAGCATCGACCACATCAGAGGTGATCACCACACGTTGCTGATCTTGTTCTACCTGACCAACACTGGCTGTCTCTTCAACCACGACCGGCGGCAGAGAAGAGCTGTCATCGTCAGCACCTTGATAACTCATATCAACTTCGGCTTCAGAATCGACAGTTCCGTCGATTGTGGCTTGCTCAGTTACATTTTCCACTTCCAACGTTGGAATAACTGTCTGCTCAATAGGGGCGATAATAGATTGCGCTTTATCGTCAGGCGTTGGTTGATTAAACATCCACCAGTAACCGCCGCCGATAACAAGCAACAACAACGCCACCACAATCGCAATATTGATAGGTGAACCAATGATTGAGCGAATAATAATCCTTTTTTCCACTTTCAATTCTCCTAAGGCCATTAGCTCACCGGGCAAAGGTTGCGCTTTTTTAAATGCATTTCGCACCCGAGATTCTGACTCATCATCGACATATCGAATCACCAGTGACTCAAAGAAATGTTCAGCTTCTGGTTGCGAAAGATCATCGATCTCAAGGGCGATAGGTTTGTGCGGCTGACCGTAACTAAGTCGTGTTAATAGCGTGTCTAGGTGACCAGTTTGCGAGAACAGAACGATATTAATCGTCCATTGAGGGTTTGATTGAGATTCAAGTACCAACATCCATAATTCTGATACCAGTAGCTCAGACAATCGGTGGGCGTCATCAATGACAATAAGCACATTACACGTATCTCCATCCAGTAACCTAGCAAGGCTATCAGATAAAGAATCATGTTGATTAAAGAGTGGGTCAGAAACAATCTGACTAAGAATAAGTGCGCGGCGCTGTTGATCGTCTTGGCTTGGGTGACAAAGCAGTAAACACTGATTTTTTTCTGTCGACCATGCTTCAAGATAACGCTGAGCTAACCAAGATCGGCCAGAACCCGTTTTACCAGCAACATTTACAAAGTTTGAACCAAAGTTAGTTAAAAGCTGTAAACGCTCTAGCAACTCAACTTGAGACTCTAACTCCAATACTCTTAAATCATGAGCCAAACTCATTGGGGATCCCTACTGATAAGTTCGATCTGTAAAGCGCTTCAGTTGCCTAACTTTTAGCTAGGCAACCTCACAACCGAATTTAAAGAGTACGGCAGAAATCAATCGCTTGTTTAATGATGTCTTGAGGTACATCAGCAACCACTTCAGCAGTACCAATACTTGTTGGTAATACCAGACGCAACTGACCAGACAGCACTTTTTTATCGCGCATCATGTGCTTCATAAAGTCTTCAAAAGACATGCTTTCTGGCGTATGGATTGGTAGTTTCGCATTCTTGAGTATAGAAATAATTCGCTCAAGTTGCTGCTGAGAAATCAGTCCCTGTAATTGGGCGGTTTTTGCTGCCATTACAGTGCCTGACGACACAGCTTCACCATGTAGCCAATTACCATAGCCTAGTTCTGCTTCAATCGCATGACCAAATGTATGACCTAGGTTCAATAACGCTCTGATTCCTGACTCTTTTTCATCGATAGCAACCACTTCAGCCTTAATTGCACAACAACGAGCAATCGCGGTAATCAGTGCGTCTTCATCAAGTTGATACAGTTTCTCTAGATTCTGTTCCAACCAGCCAAAAAAGGCTTCATCGTAAATGATGCCGTATTTGATCACCTCAGCCATACCCGCTGCAAACTCACGCTCTGGAAGCGTTGATAGGCAGTTAGTATCGATGATGACAGATTTTGGTTGGTAAAAAGCGCCGATCATATTCTTGCCAAGGGGATGGTTCACTGCCGTTTTACCACCTACAGAGGAGTCCACTTGAGAAAGAAGGGTCGTCGGGATTTGAATGAAATCAATACCGCGTTGATAACAAGAAGCAGCAAAACCAACCAAATCACCGATAACACCACCACCTAAAGCAATCACCACCACATCGCGGCTGTAATTTCCTTCAAGCATGTAGCTCATCACTGAATTGAACGTTTCAAGGTTTTTGTACTGTTCACCGTCTGGCAGCTCGAGAAGAGATGTTTGACAGCCGACTTGATCCAATAGCGATAAAATTTTATCAGCATAAAGAGGCGCTACTGTCACATTACTGATAACAACAACTTTCTGCTTACCTGATAAAAAAGAAAGGTACGCCGGGTCTTCAAATAACCCGGCGCCAATAGAGATAGGGTAGCTACGCTCAGCTAGATTGACCGTAATCCGTTCCATGGGTTTGCTCTCCGAAAAATGAACTTAACGTTCTTCTAGCATTTTTACGATCTGGTTGGCTACCACTTTTGCACTTTGGTCGTCAGTACGAACTGTGTAGTCCGCCACTTCTTCGTATAGTGCGTTGCGAGATACAGCTAGATCTTCTAGCACATCACGCGGGTTGTCTGTTTGAAGTAGAGGGCGTTTCTTGTCGCGGTTAGTGCGAGCAAGTTGCTTTTCAATTGTTGTCTCTAGGTATACAACAATGCCTCGTGCAGATAGACGGTTACGGTTTTCTTTGCTCAGCACTGAACCACCACCTGTCGCAAGAACAATACCTTGTTCTTCTGTCAGATCGTTGATTACAGATTCTTCGCGCTTACGGAAACCATCTTCGCCCTCAACATCAAAAACCCATGCGATGTCTGCGCCAGTGCGCTCTTCGATCACAGTGTCAGAGTCTAGAAACTCCATATGAAGTTGGGAAGCTAGGTGTCTACCAATTGTACTTTTGCCGGCGCCCATTGGGCCAACAAGAAAAATATTGCGTTTCTCAGCCATGTTTTTAGCAGTAATTTACAACGTTAATTCAATGACATCGCCACAAGGTAGGTCAGTACAAGTACTGAAATTAAAAGGCCCGTGGCACCGATTCCTCACAGATAATTCGTGATAAGACCCGAAATTATCAAGGTTAGGTGCCACTAATGCAACTTTATTTTTAATCTAATTGCTCATTACTGAATCACAACTTTAGGTGTAACAAAAATAAGTAGTTCACTTTTGCCTACATTTTCATAGCTACGACGGAACAATGCGCCAAGAACAGGAAGGTCTCCTAACAGTGGAACTTTATCAACTTGGCTGCTCACACTGTGTTGAAAAATACCACCCAACACGACCGTTTCACCATTATTAACAAGCACTTGCGTACCAATTCTTTGCGTATCAATAGCGACCGCCTCACCGGTGCCGGTTTTCACCACTTGCCCTGGCCTATCTTGAGTCACGCTCAAATCCAATACCAAACGATTATCGGGGGTGATCTGCGGAGTCACCTTGAGACTCAATACCGCTTTCTTAAATGCGACTGAAGTAGCACCACTTGAAGAAGACTCTAAATAAGGGATTTCAGTACCTTGCTCAATATAAGCGGGTTTTTTATTGGTGGTAATTAAGCGTGGGCTAGAAATAATCTCTGCTTTCGACTCTTGTTGCAGTGCTGACAATTCAAGATCAAGCAAGGTATCAGAACCCAGCTTGGCTACCTGAAACGCAATACTCGACGCGCTCGGGGAAGTTGCTCCTAAATTAACGTTGAGGAAATCGTCAATCGCACTATTCCCACCATTGTCGTCATACGGCGTAATTTGCGATGGATGGTTGCCCTCTATCGAGCCGCCAACTTTGAAGCTTCCGTTAGTCGAGGAAACGCCCCAACGCACTCCTAGTTCATCAAGATTACCCTCAGTAACAGTGACAATACGTGCTTCTATCTGAACTTGCTTCACGGGAATGTCTAGCGATTCAATAATGCCTCGTATCACCGCAATGTTTTCTTCCAATTCACGGATCAACAGGGAGTTAGTTCGCTCATCAATGGTAATCGAGCCTCGCTCGGACAACATGCTTACCGCCCCTTCCCCACCAATCATGTCGGCAATGTCGGTGGCTTTGGCAAAGTTAATCTTGATGATTTCCGACTTGAGTTCACCTAGCTCTTCTTCCAAACGAGATTTCTCTAGCGCTTGTTGCTCTCTAAGGTCGAGCTCAGCTTTAGGTGCCACCAAGATAACGTTGCCATCAACACGCTTATCCAACCCCTTAACTTGCAAGATAATGTCGAGAACTTGCTGCCAAGGCACACCATCTAAACGTAAAGTCAGATTACCCGTGACTGAATCAGAAACAACGAGATTGAAATCGTTGTAATCAGCAATAAGCTGCAAAACATTACGTACAGGGATATCTTGGAAGTTAATCGATATCACCTTGCCTTCTTTTTCTAAAACATTTTTCTCTATTGTCACTTCATCAATAGTAGGCCTACTGATCATTACCTCAATAAAGCGACCTTTTAAGTTGTATTCATATTGATAGTCACCAGCGATCGTTGCCAACAATCGCGTACTGGGCGTTTCCTTATACACCTCAATACCTTCAACTGAGGTCGCGAAGTCCTTCACATCCAGGAGGTAAAGCTTATCGTCATTCACCTGAGTATTGAGTAACTCGATACTTAAACCTTCCTGAGCACGTTGAACATCCACCACAGCAGTGCTGGTTGCCAATTCGATAATGATGACGGCGTCTTTCTCCTTGTTGACCCTAAAATCAATATTTTCCAATTGATTTGGCAAGCTCTCGGCATAGCTGAACACGCTAACCACCAACATCACAGACACAGCAAAACCTTGTAGAGCCTTGCTCACTAATCCACTTATTCCTTTAATCATATTTACATCTCATATCCACATCATGTGACATTGGTTTACTTCAGAGCGAGCCTAACGTTGCGCTTATGCCAACAACCTAAACCATCTGGAAGAGTTTCATTAATCTGTACATACTGGCTCGTCACCTTAGTAACTCGACCATTGTTTAAGCCAATAAACTGACCTTTTTTCACATTGACCACGTTCCCTTTTGGGGTTTGTACTAACCCTGAAACGCTTGTTCCACTGCCCATTACGCCTCTTAAACGCAGCTTACTCAGCGGGTATTTTTCTAGCTTGCCATTGCGAGAGCGTGCGCTTGGTTGCCAACAGTCTTTCTTCACCAAGGGTTGGTTTTGTACGATGGCTTCTTTAGGGAGCTCAAAGGGAGGACGAAAGGCGTGGCGTTGATAAGTTGCGGCTAAGAACTCCGTTTCTGGGACAAGTTTTTCTACCTCTTTTCTCGCCTTAGCTTCAACTTGCCTCACAAAATCTTCTAACGAATCCTGATTGGATTTACAGCCTGAAAGCACAAGCAGTAACAATAGGGACAAAAGGGCGCTACTGAATTTCATCATTCACCTCCGATTTAAACTGATAGGTGTAAGCTCGAACCCTGAAATGTAGCGTGCTACTTTCTTGACTGACTCGCTGCCAATTCACATCATCGAAGCTAATAATGCGCGGCAGTTTCGCGATGGCCGCGGAGAAATCGCCAATCTCGTGGTAATCACCGGTTAGCTCAATATTGAGGGGTAACCGATAGAGGAATTCCTTGTTCTGCTTTTGCCCCCAATCAATGCGCGTAAAGGTCAGCGCATTATCCAAACCAAGTTCATTCACTGAGGCCAACATACTGGCGAGCTCCTTTTGAACGGGTAGTTGTTCTAACAGATAGTCGTAGCGACTGGTTAGCTCATCCAACTGACTCTGAAGCTTAGGCAAAGCCGCAACCTTGTTCGCTTTTATCCTTAACGTTGCTTTCAAAGTCTGCTCTTGCTGCTTCATCTGCTGCAGTTCATCGTCTAAAGGCAGCAAATACAGCCAAGTCCCGACACCTTGGATTAATATCATCAGCAACAGAATAACGAGCAGTTGGGGCAACAACGGCCATTCGGTGATCTCATCAGCATCGAGATCTTGCAAGCTCACACTATTTTGCCAGCTAATCCTACTTTGAAGGTTAGCCATGATTTGCCCCCTTCTCTTTTCTGCTCGCGGTTGCGCTCTCTGCGGTTGTGTTTTCTAAAGAAACAGGGCTAAACACAAAAGAGACCTTGAAGGTCTGAAACTCTTTATTGAAGCGTTTTCGGTTATGGATAATAGAGTGCATCTCGACCCCTTTAAGAGAATCAGAACGCTCTAGATTGTCCAACATTGTGGCGAGGCGAGCCGTACTGTCGCTGATACCGGCCATCTCAATCTCCTGACCATTCATCTTTATCTTGTCGACATACACCCCTTCAGGAATCAGCTCCGGCATTAGATTCATAAAGTCGGTGGTCTTATTACGGCCAAGCTGTAACGACTCCACGACATCAAGTCGAGTCAGAATGGCTTTGTGTTCTTGTTCTGCAACTTTTAACGATTGAATTTGTCGGTCGAGCTCGGCAATGTATTGATTAAGATAATTGAGGCGAGCTTGCTGTTTGGCTTGTTGATCTTGAAAATAGTGACCAACCGCCCATTGCCCTGTAAGTGCAATGATGACGCCAAGAATGACTAGGTGAATAAAACGCTTCTTGTGCTGAGCGCGAATCTCATCACGCCACGGCAGCAGGTTAATTTGATGCAACATGCTTCTCTCCTTGCCACTTGAGTCCACTCATCGCCATACCCGCGGCAATGCCGAAATGTTGCCAGTTCATCGGCAGTTGGTGCCGCTTCGCCACCTTGTTCTCAAATAACGATAAAGGATTGAGCGATTCACAACTCATCTGAAAATGGCGCTCTAGATCTTCAACTACCATCGGAATGCTGGCTCCTTCGCCCATCAGCCAGATCCCGGATATCGGCTCAAGTGCATTCACTGAGGAATAGAGTTGCAACTGTCGCTTAAGCTTTTCAACCAAATTAACAATAAACCGATGTGTCTCCTCTGCGTTGCCGAACACACCTTCTGTATAACTCGGGCTGTCAGTACCGCGAAGATCTTGAGTACCAAAGGCGATGTCTTTATAGAAAGGTGCTGAATCCTGCGGGATAATGCCTAACGACGTTTGGTCAACTCCCACGTCCACCAGCAACCAGTTACTTTTTTCAGGGTAAAGGCGTGAAGCCAACTGCCAAATATTGAGCAGACCATGTGCTTGGGTGTCGATGACAACAGGTTTAAATCCGGCTTTATTTAAAGCATCCGCTCGACTGTCTACAACTTCATTACGAGTCGCATATATCTGATAGCTAGTTGTCGATCCTTTACCAAATCGTTTGTCTTCCAGCTTTACAAAATCTAAACTCAGCTCCTCGATAGGAAAGGGAGATTGATGAGCAAAGGTTTGATAGATAGAAAACTCCTTTTCTCTGTCTTCTAAATCACTCTCTATTTGCAGTACTTTGCTGATCACCGTGTTATCGGGTACCGAAATGGCGACGTTGCGACAGCCAAAAGGCAGTCCTTTCCTAAGTTCTTTAAGTTTCTTAACAGTTTTCTGATACTCCAAAGTATGGTTAGCTGTAAAAATGTCGTCCGAAATCGGCAGCTCTTTGTATCCCACTAGGGCATACAACTCCCCCACGGGTTTTAGTACCACGGCTTTGATGCTGTGATGATTTATATCTATACCTGTAATTAATGATGAACCCATGTGACCTAGCTCCTGAAGTGCCAAGCATTTCGTTGATTATCTAGGGGTTGTGATTATTAGTTAAATAAGCGTTAATAAACGAAAGCTAAGTTTTTAACCTAGAGTACAAGGGTTTGCTGCTTATCAGCCTTAACTAATCAGGGATTATCCGGTGAAGTTCATAAAGCGATTATTCATATTTACATTGATTTGCATGATTCTTGGAGTCAGTACAATTTTCGGATTTTACTATTACGTAAAACCAGAGTTGCCTGATGTTGCCACTTTGCGTGACGTAGAACTCCAAACGCCAATGCAAGTCTTCAGTCAAGACGGTAAATTGATCTCTCAATTTGGTGAAAAGCGTCGTAATCCAGTGACTTATGACGAGATTCCTCGCCACCTAGTTGAAGCTTTGATTGCTACCGAAGATAGCCGCTTTTACGAGCACCCTGGTATTGATCCAATTGGTATCACTCGAGCAGCACTCGTGGTTGCTATGTCCGGTTCAGCCAAACAAGGGGCAAGTACCATTACTCAGCAGCTTGCGCGTAACTTCTTCTTATCTAATGAGAAAAAGATCATGCGTAAAATCAAAGAGATCTTCATTGCGATCCACATAGAGCAACTTCTGAGTAAAGAAGAAATCATGGAGCTTTACGTAAACAAGATCTTCCTTGGTCACCGTTCATATGGTTTCGGCGCAGCAGCGCGTGTTTATTTTGGTAAGGATCTTCCTGAGCTCACCTTAAGTGAATTGGCTACGCTTGCGGGCATGCCAAAAGCACCTTCAACTATGAACCCTATTTATTCTGTTGAGCGTGCGACCAACCGTCGTAACGTGGTATTACGTCGTATGCTAGACGAAAAATACATCACTCAATCGGAGTACGATGACGCTCGCAGTGAAGAACTTATCTCGAAATATCACGGTGCCGAGATTGAACTGAGCGCACCATATGTAGCAGAAGTTGCACGAGCTTGGATGGTTGAACGCTATGGTGAAGCCGCTTACACATCAGGCATGAAGGTCTACACCACCGTTAATTCAAAACTACAAAAAGCAGCGAACCAAGCAGCGATTAAGAACCTACTTGGCTACGATGAACGTCACGGTTACCGTGGTGCTGAAAAAGTATTATGGCAAACGGCGCAATCGGCTTGGGATCAAAAACAAATCGTTAAGCACCTTAAGTCTCAACCAACCTATGGTGACTTAGTACCAGCAGTTGTAACCGCTGTTGATTCGAAAAGCGCTCAAGTTTGGGTTAAGAACCAAGACGAAGGCACTATCGAGTGGCAAGGCATGAACTGGGCGCGTAAATTCCTAACGGACAACCGCCAAGGTCCAGCGCCTTCTCAAGCGAAAGAGATTTTGGCTGTTGGTGAGCAAGTTTGGGTTCGCCATGAAGCAGTAACCGGCGATGAAGTATCTGAAGAGCCTACCGAAGAAACAACAACTGAACCTGAAACACCGGTTGTATGGCGACTAAGCCAAGTACCCAATGCGAACACCGCTTTTGTTGCAATGAACCCGAACAACGGCGCGGTATTGTCGATGGTGGGTGGCTTTAACTTTGTTCACAACAAATTCAACCGTGCAACGCAATCTATTCGTCAGGTGGGTTCTGGTATCAAACCATTTATCTACTCAGCAGCGATTGAGAAAGGCTTAACGCTAGCCTCACTGATCAACGATGCGCCTATCAATCAATGGGATAAGAGCCAAGGCACGGCATGGCGACCAAAGAACTCACCACCGACCTATGTGGGTCCAACTCGTTTACGTATTGGCTTAGCTCAATCTAAAAACGTAATGGCAGTACGTGTACTGCGCGAAGTGGGCTTGGATGATACTCGTAACTACCTAACTCGATTTGGTTTTGATATTGACGAAGTACCGCGCTCTGAAACCATTGCTCTGGGTGCGGGTAGCTTAACGCCAATGAAGGTAGCTCAAGGTTACTCAGTATTCGCTAATGGCGGCTACTACGTTGAACCTTTCTACATCAGCCGCATTGAAACACCATTTGGTGAGACTGAATTCCAAGCGACACCGAAAGTAGTGTGTAAAGACGATTGCCAACAGCCAATGACCTCAGATTCAATGGCTGATGAGTTTGCCGAGCAAGATGTGGATGCCCAAGTACAGTACGCACCCCAAGTGATCACTGAGCAGAACGCGTTCCTTGTTCGTGAAATGATGTACAGCAATATCTGGGGCGGCGGTGACTGGAGTGCTGGCACAGGCTGGAATGGTACAGGTTGGCGTGCTCAACCGCTGAAGCGTCGCGATATTGGCGGAAAAACCGGTACCACCAACGATTCGAAAGATACTTGGTACAGCGGTTACGGCCCTGGCATGGTTGCAACGGTATGGGTTGGCTTTGACAACCACAACCGTAACCTAGGTCGAACCAAAGCGAACTCTAACCTTGGTAAAAATCAAATTACAGGTGCAGAAGCGGGCGCTAAAACAGCAGAGCCGGCATGGGTTGATTTCATGGGCACAGCGTTAGCGGGTGTTCCGGCACAACGTAAAGAGCTTCCAGAAAATATCGTTCGCGTTCGTATCGACCGTGAAACTGGCTTACTGACCAACAAGTTCGACAGCTCATCAATGTTCGAGTATTTCGAGAAAGGCACTGAGCCAACCGAGTACATTACTGAACGTTTCAATGATGACATCTACTCAACGTCATCAGGTGAAGCAGTAGAAGAGCTGTTCTAGTTAGGGTTTGTTGAACCAAGTAACATGAACCAACAAAAAGGGTTGATATGTATTCATATCAACCCTTTTTTTGTATCTATAATCAGAGCTATCTACGATTTAAATTACTAAACAGCTTTATCTAATTGAGTTCGGATAGCCTCAGCCAATTGCTCAAAGCGCCCCTTTAACGGAGAGCCCGGTCGGTAGGCAACAACAATGCGACGTGAAGGTGTTGGGTTCACCGCTGGAACGTAACACACACCATCTTTCTGTTTTTCCTTCGGTACCGATAGCTGAGGAAGCAAGGTAATACCTGCCCCTGCCGCCACCATGTTACGCAGCGTTTCTAAGCTGGTCGCTTTAAAGCGCTCATCATCTTTTGCACCCGCAGCAAAACAGAAGCCTAAGGCTTGGTCTCGCAAGCAGTGGCCATCGCCCAGTGCAAGTACGGTTTGTCCATTTAACTGCAGCATATCAACAGTGTCTTGCTTAGCCCACTCATGATCACACGGTACTGCGACGCTTAACGGTTCGTTATACACATCAATCTCTTTGAACGCCGCCGTTTCATCAACTGCAGCCAATACCAAACAATCAAGCTTGCCATCTTCAAGTTGACTCACTAGCTGATGGGTCTGCGCTTCATGCAGGTAAAGCTCAAGATCGGGAAAGCACTCTTTAAGGTGAGGAATGATCTTAGGTAAAATATAAGGGCCAACGGTCGGAATAAAACCAATGTGCATCGGCCCCGTCATCGCTTCACCATGTCCACTTGCCATATCCTTAAAAGTCTTTACTTCATTGAGAATACGCTTGGCTTGTTCAACAAGTTGTAACCCTGATTCTGTAAATATGACCTTCCTTGGACTACGCTCGGTTAACTGAAGTCCAATTTCATCTTCTAGTTTGCGTATTTGACCGCTTAGTGTCGGCTGACTGACAAAGCACGCTTCTGCCGCTTTTCGGAAGTGTTTGTGCTCTGCGAGCGCCACCAAGTATTCAAAGTCACGAATGTTCATGATCAGTCTCTTACCTCTGGTTTAATAAGAACAAGGGGTTTCATAGAAACATTTAAAAGAAAAATGCTCTTGATAGAATTTACCTATCAAAACCATAACATCAAACGATTAGAGCTATCAAAGGATTTGTCTAATAATGGGCTCAACGAAACGAAACAGAGCAAAGAAAAACGTTAAGCTCTGATAGAACAAAATTCAAAATACTATTTAAGGAAATCAATATGTTTGCATCTAAAGAAGGTCAATCAATCCCTCAAGTAACATTCCCAACTCGCCAGGGCGATGCATGGGTTAACGTAACGACGGAAGAGCTATTCAAAGACAAGACAGTTATCGTATTCAGCTTACCAGGTGCGTTTACACCGACATGTTCTTCAAGCCACCTACCTCGTTACAACGAGCTACATTCTGTATTCAAAGATAACGGTGTTGATGACATTCTATGTGTTTCAGTAAACGACACATTCGTAATGAACGCTTGGAAAGCAGACCAAGAAGCTGAAAAAATCACATTCATCCCAGATGGTAACGGTGATTTCACAGACGGTATGGGCATGCTAGTTGAGAAAAACGACATCGGCTTCGGCAAACGTTCATGGCGCTACAGCATGCTGGTTAAAAACGGCGTGGTAGAAAAAATGTTCATCGAAGAAGACGTACCAGGCGACCCGTTCAAGGTTTCTGATGCAGATACTATGCTTAACTACATTGCACCTGAGCACAAAGAGCAAGAGTCAATCACAGTATTCACTAAGCCAGGCTGTCCTTTCTGTATGAAAGCGAAGCAGAACCTAATCGACAAAGGTTTGAACTACGAAGAAGTAGTACTAGGTAAAGACGCGACAACAGTAAGCCTACGTGCAATCTCTGGTCGCACAACGGTTCCACAAGTATTCATCGGTGGCAAACACATCGGTGGTAGCGAAGAACTTGAAGCTTTCCTAGGTTAATGACTTACCATCGATATAAGCCTAATCGTTAAGTTAACTAAGCAATATCAGCTAACCCACCCTCTTGTGAGTTAGCTATTCCAAACACTCTTATCTGAGCTTTGGAAAGAGAATATAGCTTGTGACTCGCCCGTCTTTAACTAACCTATAGTTAGTAACAAGAAGCAGATAGCAATAAAGGCAGAGCTACAAGCTAAACCTAATAAAACAGAATCACAAAACTGACCCGCAATCCTGACTCTTAAAAAATCACCAGAGTTGGAGGGGTTCGTTCAAACTAAATTTAGCTATTGCGAGAAAATTATTATGAAACAAGTCAATGTAGATGTAGCAGTTATCGGGGGCGGTACGGCAGGTTTAGGTTCTTACCGCGCTGCAAAAGCACACACTGACAGTGTTGTGATGATTGAAGGCGGCCCTTACGGTACAACCTGTGCTCGTGTTGGTTGTATGCCATCTAAACTGCTTATTGCAGCGGCTGAAAGTGTACACCAAATTGAGAAAGCTCCGGCTTTTGGCGTTCACCCACAAGGTGATATCGTGATTAACGGCCGTGAAGTAATGGACCGAGTGAAGTTTGAACGTGACCGTTTTGTTGGTTTTGTTTTAGAAGGTGTTGATGAAATCCCAGAACAAGACAAGATTTCTGGCTACGCAAAGTTCTTAGATGACAACACGCTACAAATCGATGACCACACAGTTGTGACGGCTAAGCGTATTGTTATCGCAACAGGTTCTCGCCCTGCATACCCTGCAGTTTGGAATGAACTTGGCGACCGTCTAATCATTAATGATGACGTATTCAGCTGGGATGATTTACCAGAATCAGTGGCAGTATTTGGCCCGGGCGTTATTGGCCTAGAGCTTGGTCAGTCACTGCACCGCTTGGGTGTAAAAACAAAACTGTTCGGTTTAGGTGGTCAAGTAGGCCCGGTAACCGACCCAGAGATCATGGCTTACGCAGACAAAGCCTTCAATGAAGAATTCTACCTTGATGCCGACGTAAAAATCGAAAGCATGAAACGTATTACTACTGACTCGGGTGAAGATCGCGTCGAGATCCAGTTCATCAATAAACAAGGTGAACTAGAAACTAACGTCGTTGAATATGTACTTGCAGCAACAGGTCGTCGTCCAAACACTGATAAGCTTGGCCTAGAGAATACCTCTCTAGAACTTGATGAACGTGGTGTTCCTATCGCAGACCACTACACACTACAAACATCGCTACCATCAGTATTTATTGCCGGTGACGCAAGTAACCAACTGCCTCTACTGCATGAAGCAGCAGACCAAGCACGTATTGCGGGTGATAACGCAGGTCGCTTCCCAGAGATTCGTGCAGGCCTACGCCGTTCTAAAATCTCAGCGGTATTCTCTGACCCACAAATCGCGATGGTTGGTGAAACTTACAAAGAGATCACCACACGCTTAGGCACATGTGGTTGTTTCGCAACAGGTGAAGTGTCTTTCGAGAACCAAGGTCGTTCACGAGTGATGCTGCGCAACAAAGGTATTCTGCACGTATACGGCGAGCAAGGTACAGGCCGCTTCCTTGGTGCTGAAATGATGGGACCAAACGCAGAACACTTGGCTCACCTATTAGCTTGGGCACACCAGAACAAGATGACGGTTTCTGAAATGCTAGACATGCCGTTCTACCACCCAGTGATTGAAGAAGGTGTGCGAACAGCGCTACGTGACCTGAATGCGAAACTGCACCTTGGTCCAGAGATGGTGAAACACTGTCTAGATTGTGGCCCTGGTTGTTAATCTCAGGCTATCGTTAGCAATGAGCAAACGCTAGATACTAAAAAGGAAAGCCATTGGCTTTCCTTTTTGTTTTTGGCAACGAGCAAATAACAGATTCCCGATTACGCTCCTTCGTCGCTTTCGGGAATGACGTAACTTTTAACGCACATCTGAGCCGAAGCCAATCAGTGTGATGGTAGTTTTAAAAACGCATCTAAGCTGAAGCAGACCAAAGTGACGCATCAGCTAAACCAAAACTTAACCGTCATTCCAGAACCGCGGGACGAGGTATCTGGGATCTCTTGAAGCCATTGCGTCACTAAAAGCTTTAAGCAATTACTTCTCAGCAGCAATCACAGAGATCTCAACAAGTAGCGCTTCACGAGCCATATCACCCGTTACACATGCGCGAGCTGGAGCGTGACCTTCAGGAACCCATGCATCCCAAACTGCGTTCATTTCTTGGAAGTCTTTCATGTCTTTCAAGTAAATCGTTGCTGACAGCATGTGCTCTTTATCACTGCCCGCTTGCTCAAGTAGGGTCTCCACTTTATCTAGCATCGTTTGTGTTTGTTCTGTGATGTCTTTAGTTGCATCAGCACACACTTGGCCACATAGGTAGATAGTGCCGTTGTGTTTAACAATACGGCTCATGCGTTGTTTGGTTTCTTGGCGCTCAATCATCGACTTTCTCTCTCTGTGTCACCGTGATCCAATATCTTGTGACGTGGTATTATCAAGGCAACAAGCATAACGCGAATCAAACCCAAGATGACATGCATTCATTGCAATAAAAGTGAAAAAATCCGTAACAAACTCGATCGCTGCCAACGTTGTATGAACCAACTGATGGTGTTGTCGATTTTAAGTTGGGGAGTGTGGTGGTTATTTTTCAAAGAAGACCCAAAAACCATCAATGCCATCGCCTTGATGATGGCCGCGTTGGCATTCAGTAGTTTGCTGTCACTGCATTGGATAATGAAATTTGTCGTGCTTCCTTTGAGGAAAAAGAAGCGTTAGCAGAGAGGCTTTATTAGATAAACGAAAATGGCTAGATGTTCGATTCAATGACCCAATAGTGCTTCGATTTAACAACCGCTCCTCATTTCCCAAACAACAGATAGAAAAAAGCCCCAGAACCAATCGATTCTAGGGCTTTCTTAGAAAATTCTAAGAAAAAGCAGTGGTACTTTAATAGACCGGACTTTTCTTAGTTTGTTCCCAAAAAAGATCAGATTTTTGATCTTTTTTTTAGGGGCTATAAAATCAATACCTTATGCAACATTCACCTTTGCGATGATCTGTTCAACCAAGTTCACTTCCAACGCCACTTCATCACATGCATGTTGGCGAGGACACTGATCACAATCTTTCAGTACCTTCTCAGGCAACAGAGATTTTGATGTTGGTAAGAAGTCATGCTTCATAAAGAACTCTGGGGTACGAGTCAGCACAAACACCTTCTTGATCGCCATTTGTCGCGCTTTATCAACCAAGTGCTGCACAATCGCGGTGCCCTGCCCTTGGCCTTGCCAACCAGCTTCAACACCTAACGAACGGATTTCCGCTAAGCCAGAGTCATACACATAGAGTGACGCACAACCTGTCACCTCACCATGATGCTCTGCGACGGCAAACGAACCAATATCACGCACCAGTTCATTACGAGAACGAGGCAGGTTTTCACCCATATTCGCCCAGTAGGCCACCATGCCTTCCAACGCTTCAATATCGGTCAGACGAGCAGAACGAACCTTAACGATAGAAGTATCACGCTGTGATAAACGCTTCTCTGCTTGGTCAACCGCGTAAGCCACTTGTTGTGGTGATACACCGCCTAGCGCACTACGTTTTTCAAGACACGATTCAATGGTCAGGATGTCATACACATCCTCTTCAATCACCTCAGAGAACTCTTTCATCTCTGCGATGGTTAACTCTTCTAATGCGCAGCCTTTAGCAATAGCTGCGACGACTGTTACACCAACAATGTGGTGAGCTTCACGGAAAGGAATGCCTTTCGCTACTAAGTAATCAGCCAATTCTGTT
Source organism: Vibrio sp. 10N.222.49.A3 (assembly GCF_041475145.1). Classification (NCBI taxonomy): domain Bacteria; kingdom Pseudomonadati; phylum Pseudomonadota; class Gammaproteobacteria; order Vibrionales; family Vibrionaceae; genus Vibrio; species Vibrio sp. 10N.222.49.A3. The sequence goes on along the minus strand of NZ_JBFRVM010000050.1, from coordinate 16,105 downwards.
GAGTTCGCATAACCTTGCTTCGCTGCTTCAAGTGTACGTTCGCCGTTCACTTTAATGCCATCAAAACAAAGAGCAGCCATTTCCATACAATCATTCCAAGTATCTAAAGCGTCGAACAGACCTTCTTTATCTTCTTGCATGTCTTTGTTGTACGCCAAAGGCAGAGCTTTTACAGTCATCATCATTGCAGCTAATGAACCGTACACACGGCCAGTTTTGCCACGGATTAGCTCTAGCGCATCTGGGTTTTTCTTTTGTGGCATCAGAGATGAACCTGATGTCACGGTATCTGCTAACTCGATGAAGTTCGATTCACCCGAGTTGTAGAAAATCATATCTTCTGCAAGACGCGAAAGGTGAAGCATTGAGATAGATGCAATCGACATCAGCTCCATCACATGGTCACGGTCAGAAACTGAATCTAGAGAGTTACGCGTTGCACGATGGAAACCTAAGTTGTGAGCTAACTCTTCACGGTCCATCGGGTAAGCAGTTCCAGCAAGGGCACCAGAACCCAGCGGACATGTATCTAGACGCTTAATCGCATCATTCAAACGAGAATAATCACGCTCAAGCATTTCAACGTAAGCCAAGCACCAGTGAGCAAAAGTTACCGGCTGAGCACGTTGTAAGTGAGTGTAGCCAGGAAGCACGGTTTCTTGATGCTGAGAAGCGACGTTCACCATTTGGCTTTGTAGGCGATCCAATGCAAGTAGCAGTTGGTTACCTTGCTGACGACACCATAGTTTAAGGTCTGTCGCCACTTGGTCATTACGAGAACGGCCAGTGTGAAGTTTTTTGCCCAAGTCACCGACTTTGCCGATAAGTTGTTGCTCGACCCAGCTGTGAATATCTTCTGCATCAGAACGTAGAATCTGTTCAGGGTCTTCCATCACCTCAAGTTTTAGCTCATTCAACGCTAACTCAAGCTTCTGTTGCTCTTCTTCGGTTAATACGTTGACCGACAGTAGAGCTTTAGACCAGGCAATTGAGCCCACAATGTCTTGCTCAGCCAATCGGTAATCAAAACGAAGAGAATCGTTAAAATCTTTAAACCGGGTGTCTGCTGCTTGGGTAAATCTACCGCCCCATAATGCCATTGTGTATCTCCTAATTGCACAGTGCTCACTGTTTTTGCAAATGATAATTCTGATTAAAATTCAGTATTTTTCTGATGGTTTAAACTTACGGCAATTCAAAATGAAAATAAAGTATTAATTCATTATTTTCACATATTTATTCACCAATAGTTCAATCCATTGATTATTTTTAGCGTGGAGCGCGAATTATATGCCATCCGATAGGAAAAACCGAAGCTGATTTATTCGGCAAATAGAAAGTAAAAAGCCCACTCACTAATCAATAGTGAATGGGCTTTGCATAATAATGTCTGTTTACTGGCCTTCAACCTTTCGCTAAAGGCTAGCTCACTAACTCATTGTTCGGATTACTTTTGGCTATTCAGAGCACGGATACGGCTTGATAGCGAGTAAAGACGGATGAAGCCTTCAGCGTGGCTTTGGTCGTAAACTTCATCTTCACCAAAGGTTGCAAACTCTTCTGAGTACAGGCTGTTGTCAGAACGCTTCTGAGTCACCGTTGCATGGCCTTTGTAAAGTTTGATAACCACTTCGCCGTTAACGTCTTGTGCTAGTTCTTCTGTTGCCGCAAGAATTGACTTACATAGCGGAGTGAACCAACGACCATCGTATACAAGGTGAGAAGCTTTAACACCTAGCTCTTCACGGAATTCAAATGCTGCTTTATCAAGAACCAGTTGCTCTACTGCACGCAGTGCTTCCATCATGATTGTGCCACCTGGAGTTTCGTAACAACCACGAGACTTCATACCAACAAGACGGTTCTCTACGATATCGATACGACCAACACCGTGTTTAGCACCTTTCTCGTTTAGGTAAACCAGCGCGTTGTATGGCGTCATTGTTTCGCCGTCAACCGCAACCACTTCACCTTTTTCAACTTTAAGCGTCACTGTTTCAGATTCGTTTGGCGCTTGCTCTGGGTCTACAGTCCAAGCCCAGCAATCTTCATCAGGGGCATTCCATGTATTTTCTAGTACGCCACCTTCTGTAGAGATGTGCCATGCGTTTGCATCACGCGAGTAAATCTTAGTTAGAGAAGCGGTACAAGGGATGTTACGCTCAGCTAGGTAGTCTAGACACTCTTCACGGCTCACTAGATCCCATTCACGCCAAGGCGCAATTACGTGTAGGTCTGGTGCGAGGGCAGCAAATGCACCTTCAAAACGAACTTGGTCATTCCCCTTACCTGTACAGCCGTGACACAGTGCGTCTGCACCTACTTTACGTGCAACTTCAACCTGAGCTTTCGCAATGATTGGACGAGCCATTGAAGTACCTAACAAGTATTTGCCTTCGTAGTAAGCACCCGTTTTTAGTGTTGGGTAGATGTAATCTGCCACCATCTCTTCTTTAAGGTCAGCGATGTAACACTCAGAAGCACCAGATGCTTTTGCTTTCTCTTCAATACCAATCAGCTCTTCATCGCCTTGGCCTACATCTGCAACAAATGCGATAACTTCGCAATCATAGTTCTCTTTCAACCATGGAATAATTACTGATGTGTCTAGACCGCCAGAGTAGGCTACTACAACTTTCTTTACGTTAACTTTGCTCATTTTCTTTCTCCTAGTTTCCATACTGCACATGGCGGTCAGCGTTGGAAATGACTTCATTATTATGTGTTAAATTTATTTGTCTAAATTCTTTAAGTAGTAACTCGTTGTGAGGTCTACTGAGGTAAAAACTGCGTTCCTATGCTTTTACCTGAAAACAGCTGTGTTAGCTTTTCTGGGTATCGCCAAGTGGCAACTTCGATTGGTCGTCCAAGGTCGTTAGCGGCTTCTAGTGCGGCTTGAACCTTAACGATCATGCCATCGGTAATCACTTTGCCTGTAATAAGGTCATCAGCTTGTTGTTGATTAAGGCTTGGAATCAGGTGACCTTTGCCATCCAACACACCGCTTACATCAGAAAGCAGTACCAATTCAGCATCAAGCGCGCCAGCTACAGCTACAGCAGCTTGGTCTGCATTGACGTTCATCAGTTGGCCTTGCTCAGTCAGACCAATTGAGCTAATGATTGGCAGTGCGCCCGTATTAAGAATCGCTTGCAGAACGGTTGAGTCGCCCGGCTCCGCTTTTCCTACCGCGCCCAGTTCAGGGTTCAGTTCGCTCACTTTGCATAAACCACCATCTGCAAGGCTCAAACCAACGGCATTGATACCGTCTTTAATTGCCTGACCTTGAAGTAGTTTGTTGGCCGTGCCCGCTAGCGCGCCAGCGATAACAGGGATCTGATCATAAGGAGTAACACGTAGCCCCTCTTTCTTAACTGTTTCGAGGTTCAACTTATTCATCAAATCATCAACAAGGTAACCGCCGCCGTGAACAATCACGATTGGTCGCTGTGCCTGTTGTTGGTAAGCTGAAATCGCACCAAATAACTTGCTAAGTGTTTCACCACAAGATAGCGCAGCGCCACCTAACTTTATGATTAATGGTTGATTATTAAGGCTCATATCTAGATTCCCTTACACTAACGCAGTTAATGGCGCAAAACCATAACGTAAATTTAAACACTGCATCGCTTGGCTAGATGCACCCTTTAACAAGTTATCAATCGCCGAAACAACGATGATGTGCTGACCTTGTACCTTCCAGCCTAAATCGCAGAAAGGTGTCTGTTCTACATCTTGAATTCTTGGCAATGTCTCTTCGAGCAATCTCACGGCTGGCTTACCTTGATAAGCTTGCTCGAAGGCATCTTGTATCTGTTGTTCTGTCACACCGTCAGCCAGTTTCATGGTAATGGTCGCTAAAATGCCACGCTTAAAGTTGCCGAGGTGCGGGGTGAAAATCACATCACATCCTAAATGTGCGACCATTTCAGGTTGATGACGGTGATTGAAGACGCCATAAGCTTGCAGGCTCACTTCGCAGAAGCTGTTAACCATGGTCGCCTTGCGGCCTGCACCAGTCACACCGCTGGTTGCGTTAATCACTGGCCATTGGTTCTCATCAAGTAACTTGGCTTCAACCAAAGGCTTAATCGCCAGTTGTGATGCCGTTGGGTAACAACCCGCTACCGCAACAAGCTGAGCTTCTTTTATTTCTTGTTCGTTCCATTCCGCTAAACCGTAAGCCGCTTTGTCTAGCCATTGTTCGTGTTGATGTTCAAAACCGTAAAACTCTTGATAGAAGTTTTCACCTTTAACTCTGAATGCACCCGATAGGTCGAAAACTTGGCAATCGTTCTCTAGAAAAATGGGCGCTAGGTCGTGACTGACTTCGTGTGCCGTTGCTAGAAAAATCACATCAGACTGTTTAGCCACTTCTTCCGGATTTGTTAAAGGTTGTACTGGCATATCAATCAGGCCAGCTAACTTACCGTGCAGTGCAGCGATAGGTTTGCCCGCATCTACACTATTGGCTGAGACATATAAACCTGATAGCGTGAGCTCAGGGTGTCTGTTTATCATTAGAGCCAGTTCTGCTCCTGTATAGCCGCTTGCACCAATGATCGTGGTTTTCAACATCTCAACACATCCATTCTTGAGGTAAGTTATATTTCAAATTTGACTATTCATACTTAATTTTTAGCTATATTTGATTTCTTATGCATTAAATATGATTTAATATGTGTTTTACCGACTTATGGTTTTCCTGTCAATAGTAGAAGTGAAGATATTATGCAATTACCGAGTTTCCTTGAGGTCTATAAAGGCCTAATTTCCACCGACTCCATTAGCTCAACAGATCCAAGCTGGGATCATGGCAACGAGAAAGTGATCGAAAAAATGGCTCAATGGTTTAAAGACGTAGGCTTTAGCGTTGAGGTCGTGGAAGTCGAACCCGGCAAGCATAATATGGTCGCAAAGATGGGTTCTGGCGAAGGGGGCTTATTGCTTGCAGGACACAGCGACACCGTGCCATTCGATGAAGGACGTTGGAACTTCGACCCTCACGCATTGACAGAACACAACAACCGCTTCTACGGATTAGGCACCGCCGATATGAAAGGCTTTTTTGCCTTCGTTTATGAAGCTGCTAAGAAAATGGATTGGAGCAAGCAAACCAAGCCGCTTTATGTTTTAGCTACGTGTGACGAAGAAACCACTATGCTAGGTGCACGTCATTTCACTGAAAATGCGCCGTTTAAACCGGACTACTGCATTATTGGTGAGCCGACCAGCCTAGTGCCTATTCGCGGTCATAAAGGTCACGTCGCTAATGCTGTGCGAGTAACGGGTAAATCAGGTCACTCTTCTGATCCTGCATTAGGCGTTAACGCCATCGAGATCATGCATGAAGTGCTGTTTGCTTTAATGCAGCTGCGTGACAAGTTAGTCAAAGAGTACCATCACCCGGGTTTCGCGATTCCAAGCCCTACTCTAAATCTTGGGCATATTCACGGAGGAGATAGCGCTAACCGAATCTGTGGTTGTTGTGAATTACACTACGACGTTCGTCCTTTACCGGGCATCAGCTTAGATGGTTTGGATAACATGCTACGCAGCGCGCTCAAGGAAGTAGAAGCAAAATGGCCGGGCAGGATTGAGATTACTCCCCTGCATGAGCCGATTCCGGGTTACGAATGTCAGCACGATCATCCATTTATCGGTGGCATGGAATCAGTGTGTGAAACCGAATCTCAAACTGTGAACTATTGTACTGAAGCACCTTTCCTTCAGGAGTTATGTCCAACCTTAGTGTTAGGCCCAGGCTCAATCGACCAAGCTCACCAACCGGATGAGTTCTTAAGCTTCGATTTTATTGACCCTACAATTGATGTTCTGAGTAAATCGATCCGTAAATATTGTTTCTAGTTATTACTTTCCTTCCGATATTTTCATATAAAAGCCACCCGAAAAGGTGGCTTTTATTCTGTTATCCCTGACACAGCCCGATCTTGTAATTAAATTTCACTTTTTCCCTAAGTTTTGAAAAATTTACTTCTCCCGCATTTTTAAACCTAATAATTGCAAACTTAGAATGCTTTATTTGACTAGATACAGCACTTTTCGCTAGATTGTGTACTTAACAAGGAACAATGGATGTAATTTTTTTACGAGGCAGGATGACAATGAACGAGAAATACGCCGCTCTCAAGAGTAACGTAAGCATGCTAGGACGCTTGCTAGGTAACACAATCCAAGATGCACATGGTGACGTTATCTTAGAGAAAGTGGAGACTATCCGTAAACTTTCCAAATCCGCCCGCGCAGGCAACAAAGCTGACCGTGACAGCCTAGTTGAAGAAATCAAAAACCTGCCGAACGAACAACTCACTCCTGTTGCTCGTGCATTTAACCAATTTCTCAACCTCACCAACATGGCAGAGCAATACCATACGATCTCTCGCCACTGTGAGGAGCATGTTTGTGAACCAGATGTGCTGCAATCTCTATTTTCCAAATTAAATCAGAATGACATCAGCAAGCTAGACGCGGCTCAAGCCGTTCGCGACCTGAACATTGAACTCGTTCTGACTGCACACCCAACAGAAATCACTCGTCGCACCATGATCAACAAGCTGGTAAAGATCAACGAGTGTCTGTCTAAATTAGAATTAAGCGACCTATCACACAAAGAGCGTGTGAAAACCGAACGCCGCCTAGAGCAACTTATTGCTCAAGGTTGGCACTCTGATGTAATTCGTCAGCAGCGCCCAACGCCACTTGATGAAGCTAAGTGGGGCTTTGCGGTTGTCGAAAACTCACTTTGGGAAGCTGTGCCTGATTTCCTACGTGAAATGGATGGTCGATTAAAAGGTTACCTTGGTGAAGGCCTGCCAATTGATGCGCGCCCTGTTCATTTCTCATCTTGGATGGGTGGTGACCGCGATGGTAACCCATTCGTAACGCACACCATCACTAAAGAAGTACTGCGTCTGTCTCGCTGGAAAGCCGCTGATCTATACCTAGGTGACGTGAACGAGTTGATTACCGAACTGTCGATGACCAAGTGTAATGATGCCGTTCGTGAATTGGCTGGCGATGAGCACGAAGCTTACCGTGCAATCCTGAAGAGCCTACGTACTCTGCTCAACAACACGCTAGAAGTGCTTGATGCAAAACTGCATGACGCAGAAGTACCGAAGAAAGAAACTCTCCAGAACATAGACCAACTTTGGACACCACTTTACGCATGTTACCAATCACTGCACGAATGTGGCATGGGCGTAATCGCGGACGGTTCTCTACTTGATACGCTACGCCGCCTAAAAGCATTCGGCGTGCATTTGGTTCGTCTCGATGTTCGTCAAGAAAGTACTCGTCACTCAGATGTGCTATCTGAATTGACTCGCTACCTAGGCATTGGTGATTACGACCAATGGAGCGAGCAAGATAAGGTTGCTTTCTTAACCAATGAATTAAGCTCAAAGCGCCCACTGTTACCACGCGACTGGGAGCCATCTGAGCAGGTCAAAGAGGTTTTAGACACCTGTAAGGTCGTTGCTGCTCAACCTCGAGAAGCCTTTGGTGCTTACGTGATCTCTATGGCTCGTACTGCGTCGGATGTATTGGCTGTACATTTGCTTCTACAAGAATGTGGTTGCCCGTACCGCATGGACGTATGTCCATTGTTCGAAACGCTAGACGACTTGAACAACTCAGAAGCGGTAATGAAACAGCTAATGAGCATCGATTTATACCGTGGCTTTATCCAGAACCACCAAATGGTGATGATCGGATATTCTGACTCAGCTAAAGATGCCGGTGTAATGTCTGCAGGCTGGGCGCAATACGATGCAATGGACAAGCTAGTTAAGGCTTGTGAAGAAGAAGGCATTGAACTGACTCTATTCCACGGTCGTGGTGGTACGGTTGGTCGTGGTGGTGCGCCAGCGCACGCAGCTCTTCTTTCTCAGCCACCTAAAAGCTTGAAAGGCGGCTTACGTGTAACTGAACAAGGCGAAATGATCCGCTTTAAACTTGGCTTGCCAGATGTTGCAGTTAATAGCTTCAACCTATACGCAAGTGCTATTCTAGAAGCGAACCTTCTGCCACCACCAGAGCCAAAACAAGAATGGCGCGACCTAATGGAAGTGCTGTCTGAAGTATCTTGCGAAGCTTACCGCAACGTCGTTCGTGGTGAAGAGAAGTTTGTTCCTTACTTCCGCCAAGCGACGCCAGAGCTAGAGTTAGGCAAGTTACCTCTTGGTTCTCGTCCTGCGAAACGTAACCCGAACGGCGGCGTAGAAAGCCTACGTGCGATCCCATGGATCTTCTCATGGAGCCAAAACCGTTTGGTACTTCCTGCATGGTTAGGCGCTGGTGAAGCGATTCAATACTCTGTCGATCAAGGCCATCAAGCGCTACTTGAAGAGATGTGTCGTGAATGGCCATTCTTCTCGACTCGTCTAGGTATGTTGGAAATGGTGTACTCGAAGTGCAACATGGAAATCGCTAAGTACTACGACCAGCGACTTGTTGACGAAGAGCTATTACCTCTGGGTGAGTTACTGCGTGAACAGCTGCAAAAAGACATCAAAGCGGTGCTAAATGTAGAAAATAACGAGAACTTGATGCAAAGCGACCCTTGGGGACTTGAGTCAATTCGTCTGCGTAACATCTATGTTGAGCCACTAAACATGCTTCAAGCGGAACTGCTTTACCGTACTCGTAAGTGTGAAACACCACCAGCAGAGCTAGAAGAAGCGCTAATGGTGACGATTGCAGGTATTGCAGCAGGTATGCGAAACACTGGTTAATTAGTGATTCCATCTACAAAACAAACAAAAGGTCGCCATTGGCGGCCTTTTTATTTTGCCAAATGACCACTAGTGAGTATTTTGTCAGTTTTTTGGGTTATTTTGTCCATGTATTCTACTTTATGCTTATTATTTAGATATACTACTGCTCCGCTGCAGAAACACTCCAAAATAATAATCTGCGGCACTCGACCAATAAACTGGTCAACCTAGGTGATAAACGGCTTTGTAAGGTGACATAACCAACGATTGAGTTGGTGCTACTTGAACATAACCAATATAACGTGCCATAGAAGCACACTTGTTGTTCAAGTATTTGTTTACTGTTTACCATTTGGATTTCAGACATGTCATTACCACACGTAATTTTAACCGTTTTAAGTACACGCGATGCTACTGGTTACGATATCACAAAAGAATTCTCCGCAAGCATTGGTTACTTCTGGAAAGCTAGCCACCAACAAGTTTACCGCGAGCTAAATAAAATGGCTCAGAACGACCAGGTAACTTGCGTACTTGAGCCTCAAGAAGGCAAACCTGATCGTAAAGTTTACTCTATCACCGATGCTGGCCGTGGCGCGCTAGGTGAATGGTTTGAACAACCAACTGCACACCCAACCGTTCGTGACGAGTTCTCAGCTAAGTTAATCGCTTGTGCTGTACAACCTTCTGATGCGTACCGTGTACAACTTGCTGAACTAGTAGAAGAGTCTCGCAAACTGGTTTCTCACTACAAAGAAATCGAAGCGGCTTACTACGCAACGCCATCTACACTAGACAAGCAAGCACGCCTAGAGCGTCTAACGCTTCGTCGTAACCTACTGATCCGTGAAGCATGGATTGTATGGGCTGACGAAGTACTGCTTGAACTTGGCGCTCTTGCTTAAGTTAAGCTAGAAACTAGAAACTAGA
>NZ_JBFRVM010000050.1:0-5634 GCF_041475145.1 Vibrio sp. 10N.222.49.A3 | reverse complement strand
AGAAACTAGAAACTAGAAAAGTAAAAGGCTTGAACTCTTAGAGTCCAAGCCTTTTTTGTATCTATAGGATTTGAAATGTTACTGCCAGAAGCTTTTATAAGCGCTTAGGCTTTACTTCTAGACTTTGCTTAAAGCGCAGCAACCTGTGGGCGAACACCTAGCGTATGGCAAAGTGCATAAGTCATTTCTGCACGGTTTAGCGTGTAAAAGTGGAAATCTTTCACACCTTCACGGCTTAGCGTACGAACCATATCGATCGCTTGGCTAGCACCGACTAACTGACGAGTTGTTGGATCATCATCCAAGCCTTCGAACTGCTTCGCCATCCAACCTGGTACTTTTACGTTATTCATCGCAGCAAAACGAGACGCTTGCTTGAAGTTAGAAACCGGCAAGATACCCGGTACAATCTCTACGTCAACGCCAGCCGCCACACAACGGTCACGAAAACGTAAGTAGCTTTCGACATCGAAGAAGAACTGAGTGATTGCACGGTTTGCACCCGCATCCACTTTACGCTTTAGGTTAATAAGATCAGATTGAGCGCTTTTTGCTTCAGGGTGAACCTCAGGGAATGCCGCTACTGATATATCAAAGTCGTGACGAGATTTAAGCAGCTCGACTAAATCAGACGCATACATATCTGGCGCACCACCGCCTGCTGGAATATCACCGCGCAACGCAACAATACTTTCAATGCCATTTGCCCAGTAATCGTCGGCAATTTGAATCAGCTCTTCGCGGCTAGCATCAATACACGTTAAGTGTGGTGCAGCAACTAAGCCTGTTTGGTTCTTAATTTCTTTAATGATTGAGTGGGTACGATCACGCTCACCCGAGTTTGCACCATAGGTTACTGATACAAATTTAGGTTGAAGTGTTTTAAGACGGTGAACAGAATTCCACAGGGTCTCTTCCATCTTCTCACTGCTTGGTGGGAAAAATTCAAATGACACATTGATGTTGTCAGAAAGCTCTGCAATATTCTGATTTAAAGCGTCGATATGACTTGCGTGTGTGTATCCCATCTTACTCTCCCTGTGGCAAAAGCAACCACTAAATAATCTCAAATCCCTAGCGACGTTTAGACGTCTATATGTCTCCAGAATGAATTGAATACGATTTAATGTCAACAGATCCATTATGAATTTTTTTCAAGTAGATAGTGAGAAAAGCTCAAGCCGATAGGTGGGTCGCAAAGAAGAAATAATGTAGAAAAAAGGCTGAAAACACATCGTGCTTTCAGCCTTATTTATCTTAGTGGATAGTATGCTATTTACGCATTTAAACAATTAATCTGAGTATTAAAGCAATTGATCTGACTATTAAGCCAATCGCTCTAAGTATTAAACCAACCGCTCTAAGTATTAAAACAGGCTAGACATTCTGTTTAAATCAGACTGAATTGCACCAGCTGTCACTTCACGACCAGCACCTGGGCCACGAATAACCAATGGATTATCTTTGTACCATTTGCTCTCAATCGCAAAGATGTTGTCGCAAGGCAGTAAGTTCGCCAGAGCGTGTTCTTTAGATAACGCTTCAACGCCTACCGTTGCCTTACCATTCTTCTCTAAACGCGCTACGTAACGAAGAACCTTCTGTTGAGACTGCGCTTTCTCTAAACGCTCGGCCAACTCTTCACTCAGTACAGAAGCTTTATCAAAGAAGTCATCCACTGACAGATCTTGTAATTCTTCAGGTACCAATGATTCTACTTTGACGTTTTCAGGCTCAATATCTAACCCCGATTCACGAGCCAGAATCACCAACTTACGCATCACGTCTGAGCCATCCAGATCAGCACGAGGATCCGGTTCCGTCAGGCCTTGTTGCCACGCTAAGTCAACCAGCTCGCTGAATGGCACCGTGCCATCAAACTGTTGAAACAACCAAGACAAAGTGCCAGAGAAAATACCAGACAGAGCAATGATATCGTCCCCGCTCTCACGCAGGTCTCGCACAGTGTGGTTGATAGGTAAACCAGCACCCACTGTCGCGTTGTACAACCAATGACGGCTGATCTTAGCGAAAGCATCTTGTACTTGATGGTAATACTCGCTTGATGCAGAGCCAGCCACCTTGTTAGCCGAGATCAGGTGGATACCTTGTTGTGCAATTTTCAGGTACTTTGCAGCAAGCACAGGGCTTGCAGTTACATCGAGTACTACAGCTTCATCGTACCCCTGAATAGAACCCAAACGCTCTAACCAGTCGTTACCATTGTTGGCAATCGCTTCATCATCAAAGCGCTTGCTCACAGAAGTCGCATCAATGCCATGATCGTCGAACCAATAAGTTTGGCTATCAACAACCGCAACCAATTCAAAGTTCATCCCACGGCGCTTTTCAAGTTCCGCTTTTTGCTCAGCAAACAAGCTTAACCAACTTGAACCAATGTTGCCCTTACCACACAAGGCAATCGCAACACGCTTTTGTGCTTGGAACAGTTGAGAGTGAATGCCTTTCACTAGACTTGATGTTTCACTCTTACGAATCACAGCCACCAAGCTTAAGCCAGAGTTCGCTTCTGAAATGAACTCAACCGGCGAGCTCTTAAGCTGCTGGTAGAAACCGTAGCAATGGTTCGGGTTCTTAGTCACACCAGCACCCACTGCTGCAATCAGAGAGAAGCCTTCTTTAAGCTTAATTTCCGCTTCAATCGCGTGGTCTTGTAGATATTCCAACGCACCACCAGCAATCTCTTCCGTGTAGGCAAGGCGCAAGCAGTGCTGATCCGGTTCAAGCTCATAAGCAAGCGGCTCAAGTTGAGCTCGCTTAAGGCCTTCAAGGACTTCACTTTCTAAGCGGTCAAAATCATGGCCATGACCAAAGGTCAGCTGAACGATCAGAACTTCATCCAAAGAGGTAATAATTTTTGCGCCGCGACCCGATGCCAGTACACGCTCAATTTGTGTAGAGCCCGCCTCCGGCTGGTAGCTGCAGCGCAAGCTGAGATCCATAGCACTTTGAGCCACAGGCTGTAGTGTTCGGCTATGGAGCACTGGAGCCGCCAGACGAGCGAGTTCACTCGCTTCATCAAGGCGAAGCAGAGGCAACAAACACGCATCCGAAACCAAACGAGGGTCAGCGCTGTAAACGCCCGCCACGTCACTCCAAATCGTCACACGTTCAACTTCAGCCAAAGCACCAATCACGGTTGCTGAGTAATCTGAACCGTTACGACCAAGCAGTACTGTTTCACCTTCGCAGTTCTGAGCCATAAAGCCCGTAATCACCACTCGGCAATGCGTATGCTGAGCCAAAACTTCTTTAATCAGAGGATAAGAACGCGCGCGATCCACTTCGGGTTGAGCACCCGCTTCTGCACGTAAAAAGGCACGCGCATCTTGAGCAACTGCTTGTAAGTCATGTTGGCACAACAGAGCGGCTAACAAACGTGAAGACCAAACCTCACCGAGTCCTAACACCTGTGCTTTTTGCGATTCGCTTAGAGGAGCAGTTAGCTCACCTAAAGCAGTAAATTCTTGTTGAATAGTGGCCGTTAGCTGAGCCGCAGACTCACCTTCAAGCAGCGCTTCAATCAGCTCAAGCTGGAACTGACGAAGGGTTTGTAGACATTCATGCGCAATACGACCATCTTTGTCGAGCGCTTCAACAAACTCAATCAAGCGGTTAGTTGTTTTACCCGCAGCCGATACCACGACCAAGTCAGTAGCTGACGAGTATTCTCTAAGAATATTGACCACGCGTTGGTAACACTCAGGGTTCGCTAAACTGCTGCCACCAAATTTATGTAGCTGGCGAAAGGTTGTCATTATTAAACCTCCCCTTCTGCGATAAAGCCTTGTGTTTTTTCAAACGCTTGCTTGAGATCATCAATCAAGTCTTCTGCATCTTCAAGGCCAACAGAAAGGCGCAGTAATTGTTGAGAAACACCCGCTTCTGCTAAGGCTTCTTCGCCCATAGCACGGTGAGTCATCGACGCTGGGTGACAAATCAGGCTTTCAACACCGCCCAATGATTCAGCCAAAGAAAATAGCTCTAATTTATCCACAAAATATTTAAGTGCTTCAAAAGATCCCGAAAATTCAAAGCTCAGCATGGAACCAAAGCCCAACTGCTGTTTCTTCGCGATCTCGTGACCCGGATGTTCAGGAAGGCTTGGGTGGTAAATCGTACCCACCAGATCTTGTTGTTGCAGAGCCGTCAGAATTTCACGTGAGCTCTCTTCGTGAACGCGCATACGTGCACCTAGCGTACGAATACCACGTAGCGTCATGTAGCTATCAAATGGTGTGCCGGTTGCACCAATACAGTTACCCCACCATGCTAGCTCTTCAGCGTGCTCTTCAGTTTTAGTGACCACAACGCCGCCAATAACATCTGAATGTCCGTTGATGTATTTAGTGGTTGAGTGGATAACAAAATCCGCACCCAGCTCTAAAGGCTTTTGGAACACAGGCGTCAAAAACGTGTTGTCGACAGCAACCAGAGCACCTACTTCTTTCGCTTTACGGCAAGTTTCTGCAATATCAACCACACGAACCAATGGATTCGATGGCGTTTCGATTAAGATTAACTTTGGCTTAAGCGCGATCGCCGCATCCAGTGCAGCTTGATCCGATTGATCAACAAACAGAACTTTGAAGTCACCTTTGAGTGAGCGTGTGTTAAACAGACGGTAAGTACCGCCATAGCAGTCGTGCGGTGCAATAATAAGATCATCGCCACCTAAGAAAGCGGATACCCATAAGTTAAGTGCCGACGTACCGCAGTTAGTGACAACCGCGCCTTTGCCTGATTCAAGCTCAAACAGTGCCGTTTCTAATAGACCGCGGTTTGGGTTACCAGAACGGGTATAATCATACTTTGGCACTTCACCAAAAGCGGGAAACCCATAGTTAGTCGAAAGATAAATAGGTGGGACAACGGCATGGTGTTGCGTGTCTGACTCGATGCCAGTACGTACTGCGATGGTTGCTGGCTTCCGGCTGCTCATAGGTGCTTCCTTACAAGTTTTGCGTCTGAGAATCACAGCTGCTTGTCGGCATTTTGTGGCTGTGTTAGATATATGTTACTCACTTTACTTTCATAAACGTGAGACGTCAACACTTCTGGACGTCTATATGCCTTTACTTATGGCAGTAAATCCCGCTAAAATCAGCACTATTAATTTATTCTAACAACTAAAGTAATGAAGGTACGCAATGGCCGACTGGAATGGTGAATACATAAGCCCATATGCTGAGCATGGAAAGAAAAGCGAACAAGTAAAGAAAATTACAGTTTCTATCCCTCTAAAAGTGTTAAAGGTTCTTACTGACGAGCGCACTCGCCGCCAGATCAATAACCTACGCCATGCAACAAACAGTGAGCTACTGTGCGAAGCCTTTCTACATGCGTACACAGGCCAACCACTGCCAACGGATGAAGACCTTCGTAAAGATCGTCCAGACGACATCCCGACTGAAGTCAAAAAACTGATGACAGAGATGGGCATCGAGTTCGAAGCGTTTGACGAAGAATAAAAACAACTCAGTCACCGCCTTCATTATTGATTCGCTATAGCTGAACCCTATTTGTCACATCACCCACTACGTTATCTGTAGCTGCGCTGTAAATGATAGACATAAAAAAACCGACTCCTATGAGTCTAATGCCGATCAGTTA
>NZ_JBFRVM010000049.1:0-2059 GCF_041475145.1 Vibrio sp. 10N.222.49.A3 | reverse complement strand
TCTTAGTATTCAAGGGGCCATTCATTTTGTAAAGCAGTAAGCTTAAGCGGCTGAA
This sequence comes from Vibrio sp. 10N.222.49.A3, assembly GCF_041475145.1. Classification (NCBI taxonomy): domain Bacteria; kingdom Pseudomonadati; phylum Pseudomonadota; class Gammaproteobacteria; order Vibrionales; family Vibrionaceae; genus Vibrio; species Vibrio sp. 10N.222.49.A3. The sequence goes on along the minus strand of NZ_JBFRVM010000049.1, from coordinate 2,004 downwards.
TAAGAACTGTGATCATTTAATGAAATTAAGAAGAAAGCCTCTCACAGCGCCATACTGCTCTTTTTAGGCTGCAATATTGACAGCACTAAAAACCCTCGCCCTGCTAAGCCATACCATCCGGATGAAGGTGGACGTTAAGTAAGGAGATAATGAAAGGGAGCCACCTGACTCAGCGTTTAATCGAAGAAGGTACCTGTCGTATGACAAAAGAAAGGTATCGCGTCTGGCTTTTGCTTGTTCTTAAATATTTATATTTTTATTCATATTGTTATTCATTTTCATACGTAGTGTTCATAAGTGCAGTGCCTTATTGAGCACTATTATAGCGATTGTTTTTATCGAGCCTTTCTTGCACTACCTTTCTTATAAAAGACGGTGAATAGAAAACTCTGTCCCGAATAACGCTCAACGGACACGCGATCCACGAATAACGAGGTGGGTAAAACAAGAAAAATGAGAGATAAAACAGGGTAAGAAAGGTTCAGACGTGCGGATCCCTCCGCTTTCGCGGAGACAAAAATCGCCCTTTAACTAGGGGCAAGGTCGGGTTGATACTCACTAAAAAAGGCGGAGGTTGTTTGAGCGTACGTGTTTAATGTTGACGCATTGAAGATCTCTTGTATTCCTGACGCGATTTTACGAAAAGACAGCCAATGAAAGTTCAGTCCCTTCTTTGTTTGGCGTTTTCGTGTCGCGAGGATCAATTCGCTGATGTTGGGGTAACGCACGACTTTTAAGTCATTAAAGAAACGAATGGTAAACTGTTTGTATGAAGGGGCACTGCGTATCGTCCCTTCGTCTTGGTCGACACACACATTGATCCGCTCACTGTGATAATAGCCAGCACGCTGCAAATACTTCATCACTTTCGCAAAGGATTTGGGCGAAATATACTCGCCAAAGCGCAACGCATACTCTTCTTGAAGCTGATCGTAGCTGATGGGCTTCAACCCCGCTTCGGTGGGCAAACCAACACGCCCGCCAATGAGGTCGGTGTTCGGCAACATGCACGCTAATGCTTTCGCAATTAAGGTGCGACTCTGCACATTATTTATCGCTTCACCGCCCCATGCATTAAGTGACGGGAAACGATTGGGGTTGGTAATAAATTCTTCACACCCTTTTAAGATCCGCGCGTATTCTGGCGGTAGGGTTTCTACTTTACCGCTTCGAAGCAACCGGCGAGACTTGAATCCGATCTCAAAAGGCGTCTTAGGGTTCCGCGCGTTCTCTTCTGCAACGACACGATGATGCAATTCGATCAACTCCCGTTTCCGATCCTTACGCTTGCGGCGATACTCTGAATCGTAACTCGATTTATCGGAGGGGGTAGGGGAGGAGTCGTGTCCAGGCGTCTTCATAACATTCACCGTCCACGTTTAAAACACACAGCACTTCATCCCGAGGGATAAACAAGCGGTGTGATTGAGAATGTGTTGTTTGGGCTTTAGCCCATGCCATGATTGAGTCAAATGCGTCATATTTTGAGGTCCAATAGGTTTTTGAGGTTGTTCAGATTCCACACCAAACAATGAAATTTCAACCTATCTCAACCGAAAAAATAAATCAAACGCCGGTTTTTTAGACACAAAAAAGCCGTCTACTATTGGAAAGACGGCTTTTTTGCGAATGCTATATAGTCGAGTTGGAGGCCCAACACACTCTAAACCTTAAGAAAACACACTACATAAGGCACTACTGGTTAGCGAGCAATGTCGTGTGTTTTAACTTTATAGACCTCATGTAAGTATAGCGTGTCGTCGCCTGGTATTTCAATCTTTAAGTAACCTTGTGGTTTTTTCCTTTACATAATCTAAATAATACGCACGGATAAAAAACCGATAAATAACAAAAAGATAACAAATAACCTTAGAAAAATTTATAGCACATTGAGGGAGTGAAATTAAAATAATTAATCTATTAATTATGCCTAATAACAATAGCGCCAACATTAAAACCCCATTTATTTTCTTTAAAATCAGCACCTTAATTTGGTGCGTATTA